>JACCYQ010000066.1 GCA_013696395.1 Chitinophagaceae bacterium | reverse complement strand
GCCCAATTCAATCATGGTTGTAGAGAATTTAAAACAAAGCAATACATCGTTCGGGATTTTCCGGGAAAACGTTTTATCAGGATATATTATTTATAATTCCAAAACCAAAAGAATGCAGCAATTTGGAATAGACAAAAACCATCGGAAAAAATACCTGGCCAAACAATTATTCAATCATATTGCCAAACATTTTGAACTGATATTACCATTATCAATATCCCGGTTGATGCAACCGGTTCAATTAAATTGATGGAGCATTTGGGCCTTGAGAATTATATCGACCAGTATGAAATGGAACTGAGTTTACATTAAAACGATTGTTATGGAAAAAGTAAATATTGAAGAGAAACTTTCTTTATTCAATGATTATTGGAATCCCCGCATTGTTGGCGAATTGAATGGGCAACATGTTAAATTGGCTAAATTAAAAGGGGAATTTATTTGGCACAAACATGATCACGAAGATGAATTGTTTTATGTTTTGAAAGGCATGCTGAAAATGGAATTCCGGGACAAGATTGTAGAAATAAAAGAAAATGAATTCCTGATCGTTCCAAAAGGAATTGAACATAAGCCGGTGGCTGAGGAAGAAGTTTCTTTATTGTTATTTGAGCCGGCTTCCACTGTAAACACCGGGAATACAATTAATGAATTGACAAGAGAAGATCTTGAAAGAATTTAATGGTCATTAATGTTTTTGTAGGAGATAATTTATAAATCCAACACCATTCATTTAAAATCATTCCCTTTCATCCTTTGAATTCCCCGATGGGTGGATGGAGTTGCACAACAAAGACGTTTATAAAAACAAGTAATGAGAAAGGAGATTAATTATAAAACCGGAATAATTCCAACAGCAGAACAAGTCATTGAGTTGTATGATAATGCTGGTTTGCCAAGACCAACAAATGATAAAGAAAGAATTCAAAAAATGTTTGAAAATTCAAACCTGGTTATAACTGCCTGGGATAATGACCTGTTGGTTGGCGTTTCCCGTTCTATCACCGATTGGGTTTGGAGTTGTTATCTTGCTGATCTTGCGGTAAGAAAAGAGTATAAAAATTCAGGTATTGGAAAAAAGCTGATTGAACTGACTAAAAATGCAGTGGGTGATCAATCCATGATTCTTTTATTATCTGTTCCAACGGCCATGGAATATTATCCAAAAATGGGGTTCATCAAACAGGAAAGCAGTTTTATAATGAACAGGGAAAAGTAGACAAGCCTGTCTACTGTTTTATATTATGGAAGAACCTATACTGCTAACTGGTGACATGAGTAATAAATTTTAATTTCTGCCGGTGGCAAAAAAGTAATTTCGTTATTATGAATGTGTTTGTTTTGAAAATCAGTTTCAATTTCGGCGGAATTGATCATATCATTTACCCGGTCATTTTCAGAAATGAATCTGAAGTTATTTTGGTTGATTGTGGTTATCCTGATTTTTTACCTATCATTGAAAGAGCGGCTAATCTTCACGGCATTTCTTTAAATCAATTAACAGGCATCATCATCACTCATCATGATGTAGACCATGTTGGAGGTTTATACGAGATCAGGAAAAAATACCCGCATATAAAAGTTTACTGCTCCGGGCCCGAAGAACCATATATAACGGGCCATAAAAAATCAGTAAGGTTAGAACAGGCAGAAGCTTTATTCCCAGATGTGCCCGATGATCAGAAAGAAGGAGCTATCTATTTTCAGCAAATGCTGCAATCCGTTCAACCAGTGAAAGTTGATGCAATACTTTCGGATGGCGAGGAGCTGGCTTTTTTAAAAGGAGTAAAAATAATTTACACACCAGGACATATGCCCGGTCATATTTCATTTTATATTGAAGAATCCAGGACACTTGTTGCGGCAGATGCTGTTGTTTACGAGGATGGTGAATTAGAAATAGCCAACCCTGAATATACCCTGGATTTAGATGCAGCTATTCAATCTGTCAAAAAACTTCGGCAACTTGATATACAAAGAATCATTTGTTATCACGGTGGTGTGGTTGAAGAAAATGTTGAACAGCAGTTGGAAAAACTAATTAATAAATACGACTAACCCTCAATTAGAAATAGGTTGATCTGTTTACAGTAATTGGTCATATTTCGAATGATCAGTAAATTTAATGATTGAATTTTTTGCAAATATTCATTTAGATCCACGCCCTGTATAAATCGCAATCAACCCGGACATCACCAAAGAAAATATTCATCTCAGCTTAAATAAAAAAAAATGAAAAAATCCATTCAGCTTATCGTTACAGCTTTTGTTAGCACATTCATGTTTGTACAATGTGGTTCTCAAAATTCAGAAGAAACAACGATTGAAGAAAACGCCAGTGAGACAGAATCAAAAAAGCCAACCCTCACTATGCTTTGGGAAACTCCAGACTCCCTCTTCACTAATGAATCTGTTTTGTATGATGAAAGTACAGGTACTATTTATGTATCAAACATCGAAGGTCAGGACCCCAATGGAAAAGATGGTAAGGGATCTATTGGTATTATTTCCAAAGACGGAAAAATTGTAAATGCTTCATGGGTAAGCGGTTTGAATGCACCTAAAGGAATGGGCATTGCCAATGGTAAATTATATGTTACGGATATTGATGAATTGGTTGAAATAGACATCGCCTCCGCGAAAGTGAGTAAAAAATATAAAGTAGATAGTGCGATCTTTTTGAATGACTTAGCCATTCAAAACAATAAGGTATATTTTTCAGATTCCAGAACGGGAAAAGTTCATTTATTTGATGCAGGATCTGTCAGCACATTCTCCAACGGGAATGAAGGCATAAATGGTTTGGAAGTCGCAGCTGATGGAACCTTGTATGGTTTGGACGGTTCAGGATTAAAAAAATGGAATACGGATGGAAGCAGTTCAATAATTAATGCCAATATTAAAGGTGGGGATGGCCTGGTTATATTAAAAGATGGCAATTTCATTGCTTCCAAATGGCAAGGGGAAATTTGGTTTGCCAATGATACATCACAAACGCTCATGCTGGATACAAAAGAAGCAGAATCAAATACTGCAGATATAGGATTTATTCCTGCTGAAAACATCGTGCTGGTTCCCACTTTTTTTAAAAACAAAGTAGTTGCTTATAAGCTGGATTATTAATTTATCCAAAATCATTTTTATCGTAATAGGCCTCCAAAATGGGGGCTTTTTTTATAAAGGAAGTTTTAAAGTGCAATAAATCCAGATTTTCTACAGAATTTTTCTACCATTCATCAGTCTCTTGCTACCATTTATAAAAAACGAATAAATTTATTTTAACCCCGGCATTAGTATAAAACCCTTTACAGATAAGCATTCCATTCTGTAAAAGGTATTGTTTTATAAAAGTTACTCCAAATAAACAAGGTACTATGTGTTGTATAGTACTAAAACTTATCCTACATTTGTGTTATCAAAATGGCCTAAAAACCAAAAAACTCAAAAAAATGAACATTGAGAATACACAAAGCCAGATGCGCAAAGGGATTTTGGAGTTTTGCATACTCTCCATCATTCGCCGCGGAGAAGCATATCCCAGTGATATTGTGGAGGAGATGAGAGCGGCTAACCTCAATATCCTGGAAGGTACCCTCTACCCGTTATTGACAAGGCTGAAAAATGCAGGCATGCTCAATTATCGATGGGTAGAATCCAATTCAGGTCCTCCCCGTAAATATTTTTTGCTAACGGAAAAAGGGCAGGATTTCTATAAGGAACTTGAAAAAACCTGGACAGAACTCTCGGAAGGTGTCAATGCTCTTACTTCCGCTAACAATAAACCAACCAACTAAACAACCACAAAACACACGAACATGAAAAAGATCATAAACATAAATCTGGCCGGCAGGGTAATTCCCATAGAAGATTCTGCTTATGAAAGATTGCAGGCTTATATTGAAAGTCTACGTCGCTATTTTGTAATGGAAGAAGGCCGCGATGAGATCATTAATGATATTGAAAGTCGTATTGCGGAATTGATGAATGAAAAAGTGAGAAAAGGCGCTGCTTCAGTTGCTGATGCTGATATCGACGAGATCATTAGTTCCATGGGCCGCCCTGAAGATTTTGCTGCCGAAGATGCCGCTGATGCAGCAACAGGTTCTACCTATAATGCAGCCGGCGAAAGTGAAAATGCTAAATCAACCTTCAAAAAGCCACGCGGACGTCTGTACCGTAATATGAGCGACCGTTTCCTGGGAGGTGTTTGTAGTGGTGTGGCTAATTATTTAAATGTAGATCCTGCCATTATTCGCCTGCTTTTTGCCATCATTACTTTTGGCGGTTTTGGATTTGGGGTTATCTTATATATACTTTTATGGATCATTTTACCGGCTAAGCCCCTGGAAGATTTCCAGGGCAAACGCCTGTTTCGTAATCCGGATGATAAAATAATTGGTGGAGTTGCCGGTGGTTTATCCGCTTATTTTAATAAAGAAGCCTGGATTATCCGCCTGATATTTGCCGCACCGCTGATTTTGAATATTGTTGTCAGCATGTTCAATAGTGCATTTTATGACTTTAACCCATTCCCTTTCTTATTATTCGGGTCGCTGAGTGGAACTTTTGTCCTGGCTTATATTATATTATGGATCGTATTACCGGAAGCTAAGTCGCCTTACGAAAAAATGGAAATGCGCGGTGAGAAAGTGGATGTAAACACCATTCGTCAAAATGTGCAGGAAGGCATGTCGCAATTCAAGGACAGGGCAACCACATTCGGCCAGGAAGTGGAATCTTCAGCCAAACAATTTGGCGCAAAAGCACATGAATTTGCCAATACAAGAGGTAAGACATTTGCCACCGAAGTAAGCCAGGCTGCAAGGCCAATTGGTACAGGGTTAGGTAATGCAATCCGTGTTTTGTTCAAATTATTCTTCCTGCTGATAGCTGGTAGTATCGCCTTTGCGCTGTTTATTATGTTAATCATTTTGATCTTTGGCGGCGTGGGTATGCTGCCTTTAAAGAATTTCTTACTGGAAGGTTTTTGGCAGAATGCATTAGCCTGGGGTACGTTGATCCTGTTTTTAGGTGTGCCATTAGTTGCATTCATAACCTGGATGGTTCGCAGGGTAATGAAAGTTCGTTCACACCATAATTACCTTGGTTGGATGTTTGGAGGATTATGGACACTGGGATGGATCGCTGCTGCTTTCTTCGCCGCCAGTATTGCAAGAGACTTGAATACATACGAAGGCGTACAGGAAACGGT
Source organism: Chitinophagaceae bacterium (assembly GCA_013696395.1). Classification (GTDB taxonomy): domain Bacteria; phylum Bacteroidota; class Bacteroidia; order Chitinophagales; family Chitinophagaceae; genus JACCYQ01. The sequence continues at coordinate 26,537 of JACCYQ010000066.1, read as the reverse complement.
GGAGATCACCCAACCCTTAAATGGCCGTATGCTGGTAATGGTGAATGAACCAGAATTGAGATTAAATAACAATTTCTGGTGGATAGATGACGATGGTACTGGCTGGAATGTGGATGAAGACACCATGCGTATTGCCAATGTAAAAATCAGGATAAGCAAAAGTATCGATTCCGCCTACCACGTTATTGAACACAAGGCAAGTGCTGGTCGCACCCGTTCTGATGCGGAAAGAAGAGCAGAACGCATTCAATATAACATCAGCTCTCAGGACAGTATATTAAACCTGGGAAGTGGCCTGGCAATTGACCGCAATAGTAAATTCAGGGGTCAGGAAGTGGTTGTGGAGATTATGGTTCCGGTTGGTAAAAGAATTCGGTTTGATGAATCTGTAGATGAAAGATTACATCCTTATTCCATTCGCACAAAAGGAAATTACGATCGCAAACGCCGCTGGGGCCGTGATGGATGGGAAATTGAATTTGATTATGACCGATATTTTAACTGGGAATTGAATACGGATTATGTTATGACGGAAAACGGAACCCTGGTTAATCCTGACAAAGAACTAGAAGACGATTCAGATAAAAGTGATACTACATATCGTTACGATGGTGCAGACCAAAAAAGACGTGAATACGAAGAGCAGAAGCGCAGGGCTGAAGAAGAACAACGCAAGTTGCAGGAAATGGAAAGAAACTTAAGAACGGACACTACCAGGACCTCTACCTCTACTTCTGTGAGAAAGCGGTCATCCTTCAGTCGCACGGTAAAAAAAGAAGGTCTTAATGAAGATGAAAGGGGACTAACGTTTATTCATTCACCGGTGTTTTCATTTGTGAAAACATCCCTATAAACTCGGTTGAAGTTGGAGCATGCTGCTGAATACAGGATGCTTAAGGGCTCCAATTATTTGCGGAGCCCTTTTCTTATTTTTAAATAGCAACCGCTACAGTATAACTGCGCAACATTTTTCAGCTTACATTTGCACGCATTAATTAACCGGAACTTATTCAGGTTTTTATTGTGATATAACATTTTCCTATTTTTAAACGAACTGAGCCATTATATATGAAAACCACACCTTTTACTCAAAAACATATTGACCTGGGTGCTAAAATGGCTGATTTTGCAGGTTATAATATGCCCATTAGCTATTCCGGAATAAATGATGAACATGCTACGGTGCGAAAAAACGCAGGGGTTTTCGATGTGAGCCATATGGGAGAATTTATTTTAAAAGGGGAAAATGCCCTGGGACTGATCCAAAAGTTATCGACTAATGATGCATCTAAATTGAGTGCTGGCAAAGCTCAATATAGTTGTATGACCAATAATGAAGGTGGAATTATTGACGACTTGCTCATTTACTGTATTGAAGAAAATAAAGTTTACATGTTGGTAGTAAACGCTTCAAATATTGAAAAGGACTGGAACTGGATCTCGGAACACAATACTGATGATGTCGAGATGCATAATGTAACCGAGAAAACAGCATTATTAGCAATACAGGGTCCCAACGCAACCAAAATATTGCAACCATTAACGGATATGGATCTCCTGAACTTAAAATATTACACATTTGCAAAAGGAACATTTGCAGGAGTAGGAAATATATTGGTGAGCGCTACCGGATATACAGGCGCCGGGGGAGTGGAAATTTATTTTGAGGACAAAGGTGATGATGCGGAAAAAATATGGAATGCAATTTTTGATGCGGGTAAATCGCTGGGAATAAAACCTATTGGCCTTGCTGCCAGGGATACTTTAAGGCTTGAAATGGGTTTTTGCTTATATGGGAATGATATTGATGATACAACAACTCCACTTGAAGGTGGTTTGGGATGGATCACCAAATTCACCAAAGATTTTACTGCAAAAAATATCCTTGAAATTCAGAAAAAAGAAGGAATTCAACGGAAGCTTGTAGGATTTGAAATGATTGATAAGGGAATTCCACGTAAAGGTTATGCTATTGTAAATACAAATGATGAAGAAATTGGACATGTAACCTCAGGTACACAAGCTCCGAGCCTGGGTAAAGCTATCGGTATGGGGTACGTGAAAATGGAGCAGGCATCTATCGGTTCAAAAATTCATATTAAAGTGAGAGAAAAACAGTTAGAGGCACAGGTTGTAAAAATGCCTTTTGCATAAACTGAATTGATAATGCCAACGATTCACCTTACTACATTTATTGAGGCCCCGGTTGAAAGAGTTTTTGAACTTTCACGTAGTATAAAAATGCATAAACGCTCCATGGTGCATTTTAAAGAAGAACTGGTTAGTGGTCCTTTTAACGATTTAGCGGAGTTAGGGGATGAAATAACCTGGAAGGCCCGCCATCTTTTTAAAACCCGGGTATTAAAAATAAAAATCGTTCAATTGAATAAGTATGAAAGCTTTGTTGATGAACAGGTAAGTGGAGATTTTGTAAAAATGAAACATGAACATCATTTTAAACCTGTACATAATGGAGTAATCATGATCGACCTGTTTCATTTTGAAAGTCCTTATGGCAAGGTTGGTAAATGGTTTAACCAGGCTTATCTTACCCGTTACTTGAAAAAATTACTGGAGCAACGAAACCAGCTTATAAAAAAATATGCTGAAAGCGATCAGTGGAAAATGATTTTGAATTAACATGCAAATGATGAATGCAAAACCTGCTTTATATACCTGCCTATCACCATCTCTGCTTCATTTATATGATGTTTCTAAAAGTATAGTAGTTGTCATTGATGTTCTAAGAGCCACATCAACCATTGCAACAGCACTCTATAACGGTGCCCGATGCGTAATACCGGTAGATAGTGTAAGTCGTTGCATTGAACTGGGAAAACAAATTGACGGAATTACCGCAGGTGAAAGAGATGGAAAGGTAGCTGAAGGATTAGAATATGGTAATTCCTCATTTGAATATCCCAAAGAATTTATTTCAAATAAAACGTTGGTATTAACTACCACAAATGGCACCCGGTTATTGCATATGGCACTTGAAAAAGGAGCCAGCGAAATCATTACCGGTTCTTTTCCAAACCTGTCTGCTATTTGCAATCATTTAATAGAACAAAACCGCCCCGTAATTTTAGGTTGTGCCGCATGGAAAGACAGGATCAATATTGAGGATACATTATTTGCCGGTGCTGTTATTTCACGGATTAAGGATCAATTTTCCCTTAACTGCGATGCCAGCCATATTGCGGAAACCTTGTATCATGAGGCAAAACATGATTTGTTTGAGTTCATGAAAAAAAATGATGCATCACATTATCACCGACTGATGGATTTTGGTTTAGAAGATGATATCCGGTATTGTCTGACGCCTGATGTGGCTAATATATTACCTGAATACCTGGATGGAAAACTGGTTGTTAAAAGAGAAATTACACAACAAAAAAACCGGTGAAGATAAGTCTTTTCAAGACCGTATAAAAACCTTTTCAGGTATTTATTCTTAACGTACACTTTGGCAAGGTTTCTCATTTGCTTTCCTTTAATTTTGCCAATTATACTTTTTTTAGGGGTCAATAATCTTTCCTTAATATCTACAATTAATTGGTGAAGTAAAGGATATTTTAACCCATAATTATTTAAAAAAAGTTTTTGTTTTAATACAATTAAATTGATTTTTTTGGCTTTATCCCCTTTAATAAAACATATATATACCCATGGAACTGATGAAGTGATTCGTCGTGGAAAAAAGATCCATTTAAATAATGCGGTTGAATTACTAAACTATGACGATATTTTTGGTACTGCATCATTTAGAATCAAGGATGATACGTATTCCTTGTATTACAAAGTAAATGTGCAGAATTTAAAAGATCCCAAAACAATTTCATTACGCTGTACCTGTCCCTATAATCTAGGTGATATATGCAGGCACGAAGCTGCAGCACTTTTTCATGTACAGGATATGCTTGATCGCGGCCACTTGCAGGCAGAACACCTGGTTTATGATCAGCGCCATACAGTGGCGAAAATGAAACTGATTGATGCAAAAACATTGCGCCTGCTTTCATCGCCGGAGCTTATGTTAGAAGCTGAAAAACTGGCAAATGAAAAAACGGTACAAATAGAATATGCAAAAGATGAAACCGTAAAGGCCATTGTACAAATCCATACTGAAAAGTATACTGTATTAATCAAAAAGAATGAAGAAAGAAATTTTGATACCAGTGGTGAATACGAGGATACCGAACATGTATTATGCCTGCCTAAATTGATGGTATTTGTTTACCTCCTGAACCGTTATGGGAATTATTATTTTGATACTATTCGAAACTGGGATAAGGAAAAAAATAAATTACTCGAAGCTTATGGATATTCACTGGTGGATGATCTGAAAGGAAAATTTGAATTCACCTACAAAGAAGGAAAACCTTTTTTACGGGTACTTGACAGCAGTATAAAAAGAGTGGCTATTGCAGCCCCCATTCCCATTCGTGAAGTACCTGTTGAGACCGAAGATGCAGGTACAGAAGAAATTCCTGAACCTTCACACAGGCTGGGTATTGTTTTTAATTTCAACAAAAAAACATTTCCCTATTTCACCATAGATGTAATTCAGGGAGAAACAACTGATAAAAGTGATTCTTATATCGGGCGTATTGAAAAACTGGATCTGACAAAATACATTCAAACAGATCATCTTTGTGAAGAAGACCGGTATCTTATTACTTTACTTCGTAAGCTGCAGGAGCCGGAAATACATAAATATGTAAGTCGAAATTCTCCTTTTTCAGGCATCTGGGAAAATATTATCCACCAGGAAGGAGATGATCTGCCGGATGAAACCCGGGACCTGATCACTGAATACCTGTTTCCTAAATTGCGCAAACTTTTTTCCTTACTTCAGGATAACCCATATGTATTTAGCCTTGAAGCCGGTAAAAATTTTATTACCAATCATTTAAAAGAGCTCCACCTGGGACAGGAAAGTGTAAAACCGTTTTTTTCGGTTACTGGTGAAGGTGAAAATTATGTGGTAAATAGTCGGCTAAAAGTGGATGGAACCGAAGTGGAAATTTCTGAAAAGAACATGGAAAGTCCATTGTTTTTTTACTTTAATAAAACAATTTACCTGTGGAATGATGCTGAGGTCCTTTATCTCGTTGAAGAATTTATGCCTGATGGTAATAAAAAAATTAAAAAAGGAGAGTGGGAAAATTACCTCCATCGAAAATTATTTCCGTTATCAAGGGACTACCATGTAGAATTTCATTCTTCCCTGGTACAGGAAATTAAAGATGGAGAACCGGTCATTAAATTGTTTTTACAGGAAAGAGGGGAAAGCCTCGTTTTTCAACCTTCCTTTTCGTATAAAGGATATGAAACCCGGAAGAATGATCGCAACGAGATCATTGTACCGGTAGGGGATAAAGTAACTATTGTGCATCGCAACCGGGAACTGGAAAATGCATTTATCGGAAAGTTGCGCAACCTGCATTCTAATTTTTCATTTCATGAGGAATCTGGAACCCTCGTATTAAAAGGACCTGATGTTCTTCGAAATAACTGGTTCTTTTTATTCATTGATGCAATGAAAGAAATGAAGGTGCCGGTTTATGGATTTGAAGCACTGAAAAATTTCAGGTTTAATACAGCCAAGCCTACAACCAAAATTTTTATCAGTAATAATACTGATTGGTTTGATGCCAAGGTGGATATTATTTTCGGCGACCAGAAAGTGACTGTGGCTGATGTTAAAAGAGCCCTGGCAAATAAGCAACAGTTTGTACAGTTGAATGATGGAACCCTTGGAATTTTACCGGAGGAATGGTTAAAGAAATATTCGCTCCTGTTCAGAGTTGGTGAAGGCAAGCAAAACCAGTTACGGCTTTCCCGTTATCATCTTAGTGTAATTGATGAATTATACGAGGACCGCGATGAAATGGAACTCACCATTCAATTGGAACAGAAATACGAAAAACTGAAAGAGTTTAACCGGATAAAGGAAATTGATGCTCCAGAACATCTTAAAACTATTTTAAGGCCCTACCAGTTAGCAGGTTATCAATGGTTAAATTACCTGCACGAGGTAAACTGGGGTGGCATCCTGGCAGATGATATGGGTTTAGGTAAAACGGTGCAGGCGCTGGCTTTTATGAACCAATATAAAAAGGAGCATAAGCAAATTAAAGCCCTGGTGGTTTGTCCTACCACATTGATTTATAACTGGGAAAATGAGATTAAAAAATTTACGCCGGAATTAACCTATCATATACACCATGGTGGTGCCCGGGTCCGTTCCGTAGAGGAGATAATGGGTCATGATATTACCATAACAACTTACGGAACATTGCGGAGCGATATCAAGTTGTTATTGGGTGTTCCGTTGGACTATGTTGTACTCGATGAGTCGCAAGCGATAAAAAATCCTTCCAGTAAAGTAACCAAGGCGGCCAGTTTGTTAAAAGCAAAACATCGTTTATGCCTTAGCGGTACCCCATTACAAAATAATACATTCGATATTTTTGCGCAGATGAATTTTTTGAATCCCGGCATGTTGGGAACCATGGAATTTTTTCGCCAGGAGTTTGCTATTCCTATTGATAAATTTGGTGAAGAAGATCGTAAAGACCATTTACGAAAAATCCTTTATCCATTTATTCTCCGGCGTACCAAAGAACAGGTTGCTAAAGACCTTCCGGAAAAAATTGAAACTATTCTGTTCTGCGAAATGGAAGATGAGCAACGTAAAATATATGATGCTTACCGTAATGATTACCGTAACCAGATATTGGGTACCATAGAAACACAGGGGATCCAAAAATCGCAGTTAACTATTTTGCAAGGATTGATGAAACTTCGTCAGATTTGTGATTCACCTGCTATATTAAATGAGCCTGAAAGGCTTCCTAATCATTCCATAAAATTAGATGAACTGGCCCGGGAAATATCCGAAAACATCAGTAATCATAAGGCACTTATATTTTCGCAGTTCCTGGGTATGCTTGCACTGATCCGGGATAAATTAACGGCTCTGGGTGTGGAGTTTGAATATTTTGATGGCAGTACTTCTGCACCAGACAGGGAGAAAGCTATTCAAAGCTTCCAGAATGATGATGCAAAGAGAGTGTTTCTTATTTCATTAAAAGCTGGTGGTGTGGGATTGAATTTAACAGCTGCGGATTATGTATATATCGTTGATCCCTGGTGGAATCCTGCTGTTGAACAACAAGCCATTGACCGCACTCACCGTATAGGACAAACGAAAAATATTTTTGCTTACCGCATGATATGCAAAGATACTATTGAAGATAAAATCATGCAATTGCAGGAACGTAAACGTATACTTGCCAGGGAGCTTATTTCGGATGATGCAACTTTCGTTAAGTCACTTTCCAGGTCTGATGTGGAATACCTTTTTAGTTAATTAAAATTTATTGCGGCTTTTCATATAAGTAAGTATAATCAATCCGTATTTATACGATATATACAGCAGTTATTTACGCTAAATAATAATCTGGAAATAAATTTGAATTTATAATTCATAAATGGAGATATTCTTCATACTAAAAACATGGATATTTTGTTTTAGTTTAGGCAAACAGGGGGAGAAATAATCCACAATCAGGTATTAGCCTTTCCCTGTAGATAACTGTTTGTATGTTAAGATCCGTCATCCTATTTCTTTTCGCTATAGTTATAGTTAAACAACTACATGCCCAAAAAATTACCGGGGCATTTAAAGGTTTTATCATAGATAGTTCCAAAAACGCTCCCATACCAGGAGCTACTATTGCGGTTATAAATTTCCATGATTCATCTTTAGTCTCCTATTCAGTTTCTGATAAGCAAGGATTTTTTGAGATCAAAAATTTTGAAATTGGGAGGTATATGGGTATTATCAGTCACCAGGGTTTGGAAACTGTTTACAAACCTTTCTCAATTGATTCCAAAACCGGAATGATAGATGTTGGTAAGATCCCCATGGTAAAACAATTTATACCAATGGGTGAAGTAATAGTGAAAAATGTAATACCCATTTACATTAATGGTGACACCGTGCAATTTAATGCTGATGCATTCAAAACCAAACCTAATGCCACTGTAGAAGATCTGCTTAAAAAATTACCTGGTATAATAGTGGATAAAAATGGTCATGTAAATGCTCAGGGTGCAGACGTTCAAAAAATTTTAGTTGACGGAAAAGAATTTTTTGGAACTGATCCTAAAATGGCAACAAAAAACCTGACAGCGGATATGATAGAAAGCATTCAGGTATTTGATGATATGAGCGAGCATGCAAAATTTACAAAGATGGATGATGGAACTCGATCTAAATCTATAAATCTCAAACTGAAGAAGGACAAGAAGAAAGGTAATTTTGGCAGAGCCCTTCTTTCTGCGGGTACCCAAAATCGTTACGAAGCAAATTTAAGTATGAATAGGTTTGATGGTGACCAACAACTGTCATTCCTTACCAATATAAATAATATTAATAAAACAGGAAGTGTCTTGGCAGGGACTGGAGGATCCATGTTTTCTCCAGGCTTTGGTGGTTCAGGTGCCTTCGGGACAAGAAACGATAATGGAATTTCACGCTCTATTTCTTCCGGATTAAATTTTAATAATGATTGGGGAACCAAATTTAAAATTAATGGCAGTTATTCATTTTCAAATAAAAACCATCAACATAATCAGGAGACTTTCCGCCGAACATTTTTTCCGGAAGATTCAATAGCCTTGTACTCCAGTATGGAGAATGCAAAAAATATTCATCAAAACCACCGTTTCAATTTGCGTTTCGAGTATATGATCGATTCAATGAATACATTATTATATATACCCCAGTTTACAGTTCTTCATGCTGAAAATTTCAATAATGATAGTTCATTTACTTTGGCATCCAAACCAGGGCTTGAATATCTGGCTCTTACAAATCGCAATACGAATACACAAATACAGGATGGCAGGCATCTTTCACAGAATTTACTGTACCGGAAAAAATTCATTAAAGACGGCAGAACATTTACACTCGGTTGGAATAACACATTAACCAGCAGTAAAGACCTGGGGAATAATATTTCTCCATATACACTATACAAACAAGACGGGAGTATTGATCGCTTTAGGGATCAGAACCAGCAAAGTCGCCGCCAGTTAAAAACCAATAATAATTTGCTGAGTTCATCAATAACCGAAGCGATAGGAAAAAATAAGTTGGTTGAGATTAATTATGCATATACGTACAATCAAAATACATCTGACAAGCAGGTCATGGATTATAATAACAGTTCAAAAAAATATGATATTACTAATCTCCCACTTACAAACTATTTTGAAAATATTTTCAATGCCAATCGTATAGGGGCCAACTTCAGGTTACAACAGGAAAAGTATCATATACAGATAGGCGGTGCAGCGCAATTTTCTCATTTAACATCTAAAAGTTTTAGGGCGCTTACAAATAAAGATTCATTAACAAAACAACGTTATACCAATATTTTTCCGACTGCGACTTTCCGCTATTCTATTGAAAAAAATAAAAACCTTGGGTTTAATTACCGGGGCCGTACCAAACAACCTTCCATAATACAACTACAGGATGTGCCTGATGTATCCAATCCTTTGCAAGTCTATATCGGAAATCCTTTGCTTGGCCAGGAATTTAATCATAGCGTCTCATTGAATTATACAGAGTTCAATAAAATAAATTTTAAATACGCTTCCTATAACTTAAGTATAAATACAACTGATAATAAAATCGTAAATAGCATAGACTCAGCAGACCGAGGCGTTCAGATTATTATGCCGGTAAATCACGGGGGAAATTATAATATTTCTTCGTTAGCTACTTTTGGTTTTCCATTTAAACATAAAAAACTGCAGGGCTCGGGCTTAAATTTTTCCACCGCACTGGCATACCACCGGGATGTGAGCATCCTCTATAAATCTCTTAACATCGGAAAAACTATTTCAGCCAGTCAGAGTGCGGGTGCGAATTTAAATTTGAATGAACAATTACACTTTGGCCTGAATGCGAATCTTGCCTATAATCAGGTAAGTTATTCCGTAAATACTTTATTTAAGGATGCTTCTTTTACACAGGTATATTCAGCAGATGTAACCTGCTTTTTGCCTTTGCACATTATTTTATCAACAGATATTGATTATTATATAAATTCAGGAAGAACAGATGGATTCAATCAAAAATTCACTTTCTGGAATGCCTATGTTGCAAAAGAACTTTTTGGAAATAAACAGGCTGAGATCAGGTTTAGTATAAATGATATTCTTAACCAAAATAAAAGTATAGAACGTTTTACTGGAGAAAATTTTATAGAAGATACCCGGAGTAATGTCTTGCAAAGATATTTTATGATCAGTTTTATGTACAATCTAAGCAAGCTGGTATTGGGAGGGAAAGCACCACTGCCACCACCTGAATATTAATAATACCAGTTGCATTTCTGCAAAATCCCTATTATTTATAATTAATTCTTCTTGGGAAATCCTATTGCATGCCTGGCTGCCGCAGATCCTGAAAAAATAACGGCCAGCAGTGATCGTAAAAAAAGGAAAAAATTCAAAGAAGGCCGGTATTGGTTATGATAAATCCTGGCTTCTTCAAGGGCGAATGTGATCTTTCTTCTTTTCATAAAAGAATTGGGTTTGGTTTGAAAACGAAAATATTTCTTCAAAAGTGTACAACAGTTAAGTTTTTTATGCAATTTTGACTAACTATTAACCCATTAATCCAAACTTATGAAAGGTAAATTAACCTTAACATGCTTATGCATTGCACTCCTGTTTCAAATTTCCGTATATGCCCAGTTTAAAAGAATCAGTTCGGAACCGGATATCAAAAACGATCTTTCAAGCGTAATACAGGATTATCAAAACAAGTTTATAAATATTACAGGCAGCGTTGTCGATGAAAATCCCCAGACAACAGAATATCTTTCAACAGTGTGGTTGACAGGGGCCAGTGAATGTAAAGTAACCCGCTATTCATCTGGAAAAAATAATGTTTTTAGCTGGCAGGCTTTGATGTTTGTTTCAGAAGATTTTGAAGAAGCATCCGCAAAATTCAAAAAGTTATTTAAACAACTGAATAATTTGCATGTAAAGTTTGGTAATTATAAGGACTACCGGTTTACAGCATCTTTTATTGAACCTGCTGAAGAACTGGAATTTACCAGTATTATTTTTTTGAACGATGCAAACGAAGCGAAAAAATTAAAACTTGAATTAAATATCAATTATGAATTTCCTGAATGGAAAGTAAAGATTGTGTTGTATGAAAAAGAAAGAGAAGATAATGAAATGGGAAGACAGGCAGATACAGATGATTATATTGAGTATTGAAATGAATTTATTATTGGATCCCAAATTTTAGGTGCATAATCTCAACTTATGGCCTTGTAGAATATTTTACCATTGTCGGATTTTTCTTTGTTGCCTTGTTATGTATTTGATTGTAACACAATGCCTTCTCACATGGCACGATATTTTAATTTGTTAATTTAAATATTTTAAAACTTAAATTAAAATGTATGAAAGAGATAGCCATCTTGAGACAACCAGCTTTTTTAAAAAAGTTTACCCTTGTATTATTTACATTATTTATCAGCGTAATTACTTTTGCACAGGATGACACTAAGAAAGTAGATGTTGATATCAGTACAGATTCAGGTGGTGATACTTTTTGGGCCTCTCCATGGGTTTGGATTGTAGGTGGGGCCATTTTTATTTTGCTTTTGGTTGCTCTGCTTAGAGGCGGTGGCAGAAGAGATACCTGATTAATAATTTAATTGTAAGCTTTACCTGGTAATGCCTGGTAAAGCTTTTTTTCTGCTTCATCTTTTCTTGAATCTTTACATCAATTTATGTAAGGGTTAGAATTCTTATTTTCAAAGTGAATGGGTACCTGGCATTCTTATTCATTTCCCTCTATCATATTATTTAAAATTCATTCTAACAATGTTTTAAATAATTTATAGCATAGATAGAATATCATTATCCTTTCTTATAAAATTATCATTGTCTTTAGAAGTTTCCCGAAACAAAAAACCCCTTGTATAACAAAGGGTAATGTAAGCTTATGGTGGCTGGTAAAAGTGTTATTTGTATGTTGAGACGGATTAAAAACGGGCTCTATCAATCAACCGTTTTGCAAATTCTGAATGTATGACTTGGGGTTAACACCAAAAGTTGCAATGGCAATAAAATATTTTTTTAATAATTCTTATGGGTAAACCAGGTGAGATATAGTATGGGATTGATCTCCAACAAGTAAGGACCCTTTAATTCGGCCTGTTTTACGCGGTTCTATATAGAATGTCACCATCTCATTATCATCGGCATTATAGGTATATATAATATTACCGTTGATGTATTGTTTATGTTGTGGAGTTGGATAAATGAGATTCACATTAAAATGGGCCAGGTAATTTTCTGGGAAAGTAATTTGTGTAACTCCTTCAAATTTATTTAAACGAAATTTTAAATGGGTTTCTCTTTCGTTTCGTAAAATGTGTGTGGATTCTACCACATGTTTGTTCTCATTAGGCTTTATTGGAGAAAAAATGTCATTTCCTACTACACCTGATGTAATCAAAACTGCCGCTAAAAGGATAAATATCATGGTTAACAGCTGCGATATTTTCCTGTTTACAGCTAGATTATCCTTTAATTTTTTTAGTATCCCCGTTTCATTTTCTGCCATATCTCATTCATTAATTATACCTGCGTAATTATCATCAACTACCTGTATAGCAAACGCGTTGCCAGTATTTAATTTGCAGATTATTATTTTTTGAGAAAGATGGAGATATGTTAATAATCAATCACCTGTTCCTCAATGGAGGCGGGTAAGTTCCGCCATTCATATTGCTGGTTTCGGAGTTGTGGTTCAAAGCCCGCTTCATTTATGGCATCCTGGATCGTTTTATAGGTAAATCGATGTGGAGCACCAGCGGCACTTACAACGTTTTCTTCTAACATTATAGACCCAAAATCATTAGCCCCGGCATGAAGGCAGATTTGCGCTGTAGCTTTACCGATAGTTAGCCAGGAGGCCTGGATGTTTTTGATATTTGGTAACATGATCCGGCTTAATGCAATCATGCGGATATATTCGTCGGCTGTTGTAAGATTATGTACACCCCGGATCCTGGCAAGCAGTGTGTCAACATCCTGGAAAGTCCAGGGAATAAAAGCAAGAAATCCTTTGGCATTAACTGGTTTTCTATTTTGCACATCCCTGATCTTAACCAGGTGTTCAAACCGTTCCTCAATTGTTTCAACGTGACCAAACATCATGGTTGCTGAAGTTGTAATGTTAAGGTTATGGGCTTCATGCATAATGTCAAGCCATTCCTGTGCACCACATTTTCCTTTGGAGATCAACCGGCGAACCCTGTCTGTAAGAATCTCCGCACCGGCCCCTGGTAAGGAGTCCATTCCAGCTTCCTGTAAGGCTTTCAATACTTCATGATGAGTTGATTTTTCCAGTTTGGTAATATGGGCAACTTCAGGTGGGCCCAGTGTATGTAATTTTAATGTTGGATATTCTGCCTTTATTTGTCTGAAAATATTTGTATAAAATTTCAAACCAAGCTCTGGATGGTGACCACCTTGTAAAAGAAGCTGATCGCCGCCATATTGAAAGGTTTCTTCAATTTTTTTCCGGTAGGTAGCCATATCCGTTATATACGCTTCTGCATGCCCGGGCACCCGGTAAAAATTACAAAATTTGCAATTTGCAATGCAAACGTTGGTCGTATTCACATTCCGGTCTATCTGCCAGGTAACCTTTCCATGTGGCACTTGAATTTTTCTCAATTCATCAGCAATTAACATCAGGTCAGTTAAAGGCGCATTTTCAAAAAGAAAAACACCTTCTTCAACAGATAATAATTCAAAATTTGCAGCCTTTTTATATAATTCCTTCAGATACATATCAGCTAAATTCTTTGCTAAATGCTTAATTTCAAGCAAGTGTTAATTGCAAATTTACAACAGCTTGCCTTGCTTAGTTGTTTTCTTAAAGAAATAGTTTGAATGGTTTTGAAAGTAATAACCGAAAAACTAAATTGATATGCTTTACAGCAACCTTTTCATCATTATAGATGTCTATTTTTAAACGTTCTGATGTATAAACAACTTCTTATTCTCTTACTCTTAATGGGTTTAATAGCCAATGCCCTGTATGCCCAGGAAGAATTTGTGGAATCACCTGCAAAGCACCTAACACGGATAGGTTTTAAACAACTGACCGGGGGGGTTATACTTATGAGAGCCATGGTAGCTGAAAAACCAGACACTTTAAATTTTATACTGGATACCGGGAGTGGGGGTATTTCCCTTGATTCAACTACAGCCTTAGAACTGGGATTTAAACCAATTCCTTCTGAAAGAACTATAAGGGGTATTGGGGGTATTCGCAAAGTGAGTTTTGTATATGACCAATCGCTGCGGTTACCAGGTCTTACTGTTGACAGTCTTAATTTTCATATAAATGATTATACCATCCTGACAAATGTTTATGGAATGCGCATAGATGGAATCATCGGGTATTCCTTAATTCACCGTTATATCGTATATGTAAATTATGATAGTCTTTATATAGATTTATTTGAGCAGGGTACTATCCGGTATCCCCGTGGCGGTCATCATCTTAAACCATTTATTACCACACTACCTGTTCAATCTCTGAGGGTAAGAGATGAAGAAAGTATAAACAGCCGATTTTTATTTGATATGGGAGCAGGCCTTTGCCTTTTATTGACAAATGATTTTGTAAATGACAGTTCATTAATAAAAGCAAAAAGAAAGCGTTATACTAAGCAAGCTGAAGGTTTAGGAGGAGCTGTTGATATGGAAGTTACGGTTATCAGGGAAGTTAAATTGGGTCCCTATAAATTCAGGAATGTTCCGGTTTATATTTTTGATGATGAATTTAATGTAACTTCTTATCCTTACCTGGGGGGTATTTTAGGAAATGATCTTTTACGTCGCTTCAATCTCTATATGAATTATGCAAAAAAGGATTTTTATATAATTCCCAATACCCATTTTAACGATCTGTTTGATTATTCTTATTCCGGCATGGAACTTTATTTTGTTGAAGGGTTGATCGTTATTGGTGATGTTGCCAAAGGTTCACCTGCTTTTAAAGTTGGCTTAAAGGAAAATGATGTTGTAGTTGGTATCAATAGAAAGTTTAATCAAAACCTGCAGGATTATAAAGCTGAATTGCAAATGGCCGGAAGGAGAGTAAAGATCGTGATCCTGAGAGATGAGGAACTGCTTGAATTTGAATTCAAAACCCAAAGCATTCTTTAGTTACATTTTCTAACTAAATCTTGGCTGAACAATCCCCATTTATCCTTGTTGTTAAGATTTCACTGAAATGTATACTTCACAAAGCATAGCCATGCCCGGGGTTTCATTTTTTCAATACTTTTGCCTTCATTTTTAATTCATTGATTGAGAATATTATGATCCAGTTCGATAGATTTATTTTGCCCAATGGGTTACGTGTAATAGTCCACCAGGATCTGTCAACACCTATGGCGGTTATTGATGTTATATATGATGTGGGTAGCCGGGATGAAGATCCTGAGCGAACAGGATTTGCACATCTTTTTGAACACCTGATGTTTGGGGGTTCAAAAAATATTAAAGAGTACGACGAGCCATTACAAATGGCGGGTGGCGAAAACAATGCCTACACAACAAATGACCTGACTAATTATTATATACAACTACCTGCAGAAAATATAGAAACCGCGTTTTGGTTAGAAAGTGACCGGATGCTTTCCTTAGCATTCAGCGAAAAAAGTTTGAATGTTCAACGAAAAGTAGTGAGCGAAGAATTTAAAGAACATTACCTGAACAAACCTTATGGAGATGCCTGGCATAAAATGCGGGAGCTTGCATACACCATTCACCCTTACAGGTGGATGACTATTGGCAAAGAATTATCTCATATTGAAAATGCGAAATTACAGGATGTAAAAAATTTCTTTTTCAAACATTATCGACCCAATAATGCCATACTGGTAGTCGCCGGAAATGTAAATACAGCCCAGGTTAAAACATTGGCTGAAAAATGGTTTGGTGATATTCCTGCAGGTGAATCTTATAAAAGGAATATCAATGCTGAACCAGAACAAAAAATTGCCCGCAGGCAGGAAGTTTATGCCGATGTACCGTTAGATGCACTTTACAAAACCTGGCATATGCCTGCAAGATTGGATGACAGGTATTATATAACGGATCTTTTAACAGATATTTTGGGAAGTGGCGGTTCTTCCCGTTTATACCAAACCCTGGTAAAAGAAAAAAAATTATTCAGCAATATTGATTGCTACCATTTTGGTAACCTTGACAAAGGTTTGTTCACCATTGAAGGTAAGTTGGTAAAAGGTGTTCCTATTCAACAGGCGGAGGCGGCTGTTGATGAAATTCTTTTGCAGATTCAGAATGAACCAGTAATGGAAATTGAACTTCAAAAAGTAAAAAATCGCACCGAAAGCACAATGGCTTTTGAAGATATGAGTGTAATGAACAGGGCCAATAGCCTGGCTTATTATGAATTATTAGGAGATGCCGGGCTAATGAACCGCGAATTGGAAAAATACCACGCAGTAACAAGTGATGATATTAAGAAGGAAAGTATCGAAATATTTAAAGAATCTAATTCGAATACTATTTATTATTTATCCAACAACTAAACCAAAAAGGTGATCACGAAAAATAAAGCAGGTTTATTAAACAGGAAACAAATACCTAAAATTACGGATGCAGTAAATCTTCATCTTGAACTAAAACCCTACGAAAAGTTTATTCTGAAAAATGGTGTGGAAGTTTATTCTATTAATGCGGGTGCTGAAGATGTAATGATGATTGAATGGGTATTTAATGCGGGTAATTGGTTTGAAGATGATAACCTCCAGGCCGCAACCGCCAACTTTTTATTAAAAAATGGCACCAGTACGAAAACGGCCTTCCAGGTAAATGAGCATTTTGAATATTACGGAGCTTACCTTAACCGTAACTGTTATGCAGAAACAGCGAATCTTTCCCTTCATTGCCTCAATCGTCACCTGTCAGAGTTATTGCCAGTAGTGCGTGAAATATTAACGGACTCCGTTTTTCCTGAAGAAGAAATTGCAACCTATAAACAAAACATGCAGCAACGCCTGGATGTAAGTTTGAAGAAATGTGACTTTGTTGCAGGGAGGTTAATAGATTCTTATTTATTTGGAGAAAATCATCCTTATGGCCGGTTCAGTAAATATGAATATTACGAAGCATTGCAAAGAGAACGATTATTGCAGTTTTATAAAAAATATTACCAGCATGGTAAATTCATCATTTTCATGGCGGGTAAGATACCTGCTAATGCAGAGGATTTATTAAACCAGTACTTTGGCGACTTACCTATTACCGCATACAAGCATTCAGCGATTGCCCTTGAACCCGTTGCAGAAAAAAAATACCGGGTAATAAATGACCCTAACGGTGTGCAGGGTGCCATCAGAATAGCCAGGCACTTTCCAAACAGGCATCACAAGGACTTTCCGAAAGTGCAGGTGCTCAATAATATATTCGGAGGTTTTTTTGGTTCCAGGCTTATGAATAATATCCGGGAAGATAAAGGGTATACATATGGCATTTATAGTTACCTGATGAACCAGGTTTTTGAAAGTGGCTGGATAATCAGTACAGAAGCGGGTAAGGATGTATGTGAGGCTACGGTTGGTGAAGTTTATAAGGAAATGGAAATATTGCGAAATGAAAAAGTAGATGAAGAAGAACTGATGCTGGTAAGAAATTATATGATGGGTTCAATTTTGGGCGATCTTGATGGTCCTTTTCAAATATTGAACCGATGGAAAACGATCATTTTAAATGGGCTGGATGAAAATTACTTCAATAATTCTCTTGAAATAATACGCACAATTAGTGCAGGAGAATTACAGCAATTAGCGCAGAAGTATCTGGACCCCGAATCATTTTATGAATTGGTAGTGGTTTAATTAGTCTTTCATTAACTTTCACAGATGAAATTTATTATTCGTTTACTTATTACCGCTTTACTGGCGTATACCCTATCACACATTCTTTCTGGTGTGCATATAGACACTATTTATACTGCTATTATTTTTGCGCTGGTTCTTGCCTTGTTGAATATGATTGTAAAGCCGATTATTATTATACTCACCCTGCCTTTAACTATTTTTACCCTCGGACTTTTTTTACTGGTCATCAATACCATCACTGTATTACTTGCCAGCAATTTTGTAAGCGGCGTTACAATTGACAGTTTTGGTTGGGGTTTTCTTTTTGCTTTGATCCTGTCGCTTGTTTCTTTTTTTATATCCAGGGAAGAAAGAAGAAGAAACGCATAATTCAACCTTCAAATGCAATTTTTTTATTGAATTGAAATCGGGAAATTCGCAACATGCTATTCAGCCGTAAAGATTTTACCGACGAAGAATTGATACAATTCTATAAGCAATTGCTTTGGCCCAGGATGATAGAAGAGAAAATGCTGGTATTATTACGCCAGGGCAAAATTTCAAAATGGTTTAGTGGTATTGGCCAGGAAGCCATTTCTGTTGGGGCTACAATGGCCTTGCAGCCCGACGAATGGATCATGCCGCTGCACAGGAACCTTGGCGTTTTTACCACCCGGAATATGCCTTTGCATAAATTATTCAAGCAATGGCAAGGCGCCAAAGACGGATACAGTAAAGGCCGCGAAAGGAGTTTTCATTTTGGCAGTAAGGATTATCATATATGCGGAATGATCTCTCATCTTGGTCCTCAATTGGCTATTGCAGATGGGGTGGCGCTGGCTTATAAACTTCGGGAAGAACAAAAAATTTCTTTGGCATTTACCGGTGAGGGAGGAACCAGTGAAGGTGATTTTCATGAAGCATTAAATGTAGCTGCTGTCTGGGACCTGCCCGTCATTTTTATTATTGAAAATAATGGTTACGGGTTAAGTACACCCGTTAGCGAACAATACCGCTGTGAAAGCCTGGTTGATAAAGCAAGGGGTTATGGCATTGAAGGCGTCAGGATCGATGGCAATAATATTCTTACAGTGTACGAAACAATAAAAGGTGTAAGAGATTTTTGCATTCAAAATAAGAAGCCTTACCTGGTTGAATGTATGACTTTCCGGATGCGCGGCCATGAAGAAGCAAGTGGAACTAAATATGTTGCACCGGAATTATTTACGCAATGGGCTTTAAAAGATCCCGTAAAAAGTCTTGAACAATTTTTACAAAGTATCCAGGTTTTATCGAATGAAGCGATCATCGAAATAAAAGAAACTTTTAAATCAGCCATCGATGCTGAATTGAAAATAGGATTTGATTCTCCACCCATAATGCCGGATGAAGAGGATGAATTAGAAGACGTGTATGCCAAACCAAAAGCATCAAGCCATGTATCACCGGTACCTATTTTTGATAATTCAATATCACCATTAGATTCAAGGATAAAAACCAAAGATAACCGGTTAATAGATGCTATTAAGGAAGGACTTTACCAGTCCATGCAGCATCATAACAATTTAGTTTTGATGGGTCAGGATATTGCGGAATATGGAGGTGCTTTTAAGATAACAGAAGGTTTTGTACAAGAGTTTGGAAAGGAAAGAATACGTAATACGCCACTTTGTGAAAGTGCCATTGTTGGTGTAGCTCTGGGACTTAGCCTGGAAGGAAATAAGAGCGTAATGGAAATGCAGTTCGCAGATTTTGTAACTGTAGGTTTTAACCAGATCATCAATAACCTGGCAAAAATCCATTATCGCTGGGGCCAAAATGCGGATGTTGTTATACGAATGCCAACTGGTGCTGGTGTGGGTGCAGGACCCTTTCATTCCCAAAGTAATGAAGCCTGGTTTGCGCATACTCCCGGTCTGAAAGTGGTTTATCCCTCTACGCCGATGGATGCAAAAGGATTAATGATCGCCGCGATCAATGATCCCAACCCGGTCATGTATTTTGAGCATAAAGCACTTTACCGTAGCATTAGCGGACCTGTTCCTGTTGATTATTATGAAGTGGAAATTGGCAAAGCAAGGCAGGTAAGAAGTGGGGATGATATCAGCATCATTACTTATGGTGCCGGTGTGCATTGGGCAGAAGATTTTGCTGCCGAACATCCTGAAGTTTCTATTAATATTCTTGATTTACGAACACTGTTACCACTCGATTATGCAGCTATTCGGGAAGCAGTAAAACGAACCGGGAAAGTTTTAATGTTGCATGAGGATACCCTGGTTGGGGGTATTGGGGGTGAAATAAGTGCCTGGATCAATGAGCATTGCTTTGGTATGCTGGATGCCCCTGTCATGCGTTGCGCCTCACTCGATACACCTGTGCCTTTTAATATTGAATTAGAAAAGCAATTTTTAGCGAAGTCAAGATTAAAAGAAGCCATTCAAAAACTGTTACAGTATTAATTTCTTGAAAAATAATGGATTGGAAAATCAGCGTTATGAAAAAAGTGGGAATATTGGTTTTGCTATTTTTTTTATTGTTGCATGGAAATGCGCAGCAAAGAAATTTCAGGCGTACAGTACAGGATATTGAAAAGCTGCTTTTTTCTGCTGATACCGCATTGTTTGATGAAGAGAAGATCAGGTATGCAAAGTTTTACAAGAACGGAAATGTAGAACTTTCCACTTTAAACAGAATAGATACAACCCGTTTTAATCTTCATTTGCTGCATCATATCAAACTGGATGATGACAGTACATACAATCAATATGGGCTTCACTTAAGTGAATCAGCTGTTCAATTGTTCCTGGATCGGTGACGGAAGAAGTTGGTTTAAATGAAGATGATGAATTGGTAAGTATGTGCAGTATGCTTTCTTTTTTTAGTATTACTTTACGTTCTCCTGCGGAGGCCAGGCAATTAGTGGAAACGTTTATACATCTGCGCGCCGTAACAAAACCCAAAAAATTTGTTTTTATCCGTCAATACTAATCCAGGCTTTTCTTAAAAGCAATGGAAATCCATTTTAATTCTATCCCTCCCCTTGTCTGAACGGGCCTGACATCTGTAAAATAATAACCTTTTAAAATCTTTACAGAATTGGTCTGATCAAGTGTTAACATGGTATATCCATGAATATTTTCCGAAAGGTTTATATCTTTCATAGCTTTATTTAACTGGCCCTGCCATAAATAACATAGAGTAAAATTATCTTCACTGGCTGAGGATGCAATTTCTGCTAATACGCTATCGGACTGGGCTATGGAAGAATATGAACAAACCCGCAATTTTGTTAGTGTTTGCGATACTTCAATAGCAAATTTTTGTGTTCCGCTTCCATCGGCATTTTCAAGTACTCCCTCCCAGCGTCCTCTGATATCCGGGGGAATATTAAGCGTTTTGCCCGCAAACTGCATAAATTTAGTATGCCATAAATAATGGTCAGTAAGCACCCAAAGAATACTTACCGGCGCAATAATATATCCATAGTGTAAAAGCATTTCACCTAGGCCTTTAGGTTCGGCAAGATTAAAAACAAGCAAAACAGTTGAAAATAATATTAAACTTATTAAACCAACATAAACGATCAGTGCATTAATATTAAGCTTATAGGACTTCATGAGTAATTAACTATTTTGGTGTATGTTAAAAATATTGATTTAATTATAAGGAAGCTTCTATAATTGAAAGGTGCCTAGCTTTGATATGTTCCCTTGTATGCTTGTTTGTTTTAGTAAAATAAAAGTGTTGTTTAAAAAAAATTACCTGTACCTGGTTCCAGTCTTTTATGGTTTTTACTTTTCCTCTTTTTTTCAATTCCCGGTATAGACTTTTGCTGATAGTAAAAAAATCATCTCTTCCAAGATAATCAAGGTCGGCATCACAAATTATTCTTTCCAGATGGTTTAGCGGAAGTTGAGGAATTTTGGTAGCCATGATCATCCCACATATCCAATCAATATTTTCTTCAGAAATATCAAATCCCGAAAGGTCCTTTTTTACTATTTCACAGGATGCTTCCTCGTGACCATCATAGGTTACAAGAAATCCACTATCGTGATATAGACTGGCGAGCTTTAATAATTGCAGATCTAATTCATTCGTAATATTTTCTGCACTTGCAATTCTAATTGATTGTTCAAATACATCCATGGTATGACGCACTCCATGGTAGTAAAATTCTTTAGGCAGATTCAAAGTAAGTTTTTGAATAAGTTGTTTTTTTATTGCTTCGAATTTTTCTGGTATAATCATAAAAACAGGCCGGGTTCTTTTATTTATAATTCATTTCCACTGCCCCTGCCCAATTTTCGGGCACGCCATTATGTAAATAGCGACTGGCATTTTCCAGGAAGAAAAGTGCCGTATGATCATCGGGATCCATAACAGATATGTTTTCAAATGAATCAATTGCTTTTGCAAATGAACGGTCAAGATAGCAATGTATACCTTCATGAAACAGATCGAGGGTTTGTAATTTCTTATCAATATATATGTCATCGTTTCCACTAAAACATTCATGTATTCCAAAATGACTTTGCTTTCCCTTTACCTGTACCAATCCAAGATATCGAAGATGGAAATTACTTGAATCATCAATTTGTTTTAATGTTGCATCGCTTAAAATGATACCGGCTTTGTAATATTTTGTCAGGCTTTCTAACCGGGAAGCTGTATTGACTGTGTCAGAAATCGTTGTTGCATCAAGCCGGTCTTTATCGCCGGTAATACCCATTATCAATGGACCTGTATGCATGCCAATTCCAATTTGAATCGGGTATTTATTTTCTTTTGTTCTTTTTTTGTTGAATTGCAATATAGATTCTTTCATTTCTATAGCGGCAGCTAAAGCATCAGATGCGCTTCCGGGGAAAAGTGCCATAATAGCATCACCCAAAAACTGGTTGATAAATCCATTGTGTTTGCGAATAACCGGTCCTAATAATTCATTGTATGAACAAACAAATTCAAAATTTTCTTCGGGTGACATTTGCTCTGAAAGTGTTGTATAATCACGGATATCCGCAAATATAACTGTCACTACTTTTTCAACCTGGTCCCCCAACTTCACATCCGTAATCACATCATGCCCTAATGAATGAATAAATTCAAATGGAACAAATTTTCCGGCTACCTCATAAATTTTGCGCATGGCTTCTTCTTTCTCCTTGGCCTCTTTAATATTTTTTTCATACAATAATGAACTTTCAATAGCTGAAGAAGATTGCAATGCCAGCGTGGTTAAAAATTTTAAATCAGCTGCTGTATAATGATTGGATTCGGTACTAATTAGAATAACAGCTCCCATTATGCGATGATTAACTTTCAATGCTGAATAAATAAGAGATTGTACGTCCGGTTGAATGATACCGGCTTTTTTTAATGGAGACAACTCACTTAAAATATCCGTTTGACCGTTTAAACCGATACTCAACATCAATTCCGCATTTGTGCTTATATTTTTTGTATTAAATAATTCCTCGCCAGAAATTGCAGGAAATGTCAATTGTTTATTTTGCGGATCCCACAAAACGACCATGCCGTTATTTGACCTTGTTAGACGAAGGGCTTCATCAAGCGTTATTTGTGCAATTGATGCAGCACCAATTGCCTGGGCCAGTTTATCTGAAAAATTAAATACCATATTCACTTCCTGGTACAACAGTAAAACTTCACTGCCTAATCTTTTCTGATCATTTTCTTTCTTTACCAATAAATTCAGCAAGGATGCAATGTGTGCGGATTTTTCATCACCCTTGACCCAGCCCAGCAATTCATCGTCCAATTGAATTGGAAAAGAATGTATTTGGGTTGCAGATGGGACACCAAAAACTAATTGCGACTTTGAATCTTCAACAATGATGTCAGTTTGCAATACATCTATCAACGAAAGGATAAAGGCGGCGCTTTCATTTTTTTTCGCAAAAATATTTTTGAGATTTACTTTCGACATAAGGTTTGGTTAAATAAAGAAAGCACTAATGCAGGTTCAACACTTCCCGAGCTTTGTTTAATAATGTTTCGGGATCAAATGGTTTGGTCATATAGATGTCAGCACCAACTTCCTGGCCTTTTTGCCGATCCAGCTCCTGCCCTTTTGCGGTTAATAAAACAATATAAATGTTTTTCAATCCAAGGTCTTGTTTTACTCGTTTACAGACTTCCATACCGTTCATTTTTGGCATCATTACATCCAGAAAAACAAGGCTTGGGTTTTCCTTTTGAATAAGGTCTAAGGCGTCTTCACCATTTTCTGCCATAAAAAAAGTGACGCCTTCATCTTCCAGTTCTTCCAAAGTTTGTTCAATTAAAATGCGGATATGCGCCTCGTCGTCTACTATTAAAAGTTTTTGTTCCATATTCTTTATTATGTTTTTTTATAAGGGTAGTTGTTTACTGATATACCAGGAAGACAACATTTTCAAGTCCCATTTCAAATCTTAATGTTTGTACTATTTCCTGTTTGCCCGATAATAATGAATTGATAATAATGATATCAGGTTGTGCTGCAATGGCTTTCTGCACCAATTCTTTTTCATTCGATTCTACTACCAGGTATCCTTTGGTTTTCAGCACATCCGTCAAGGTATTAACTGTTCCCATATCCTCATCAACCACCATTACTTTTTTCTTCGATTTACCCTGCTCCAGCAAAGTACCTACTTCTGCAAACAATTGCGCAGTATCTATGGGTTTGGTTAAATACCGGTCAACACCAATCCTGAATCCTCTTGCTTTATCCTGCACTATTGATAAAACAATAATGGGAATATCCATTGTTAAAGGATCGTTTTTAAGGATTGCGGCCAAATCAAATCCATTTAACTCCGGCATCATTATATCGAGTAAAATAAGATCGGGGCGATTTTTTCGTATGCTTTCCAGGGCTTCTTTTCCATTGGATGCTTCTTCGACTAAATAGCCCGCGTCATTCAGTTCCTGGTGCAACAGGGACCTGATGGATTCTTCATCGTCAACAACCAGGATGGTTGCATGCTTGCCATTAGTTTTTATTTTGGAAAACAATACCTGCTCATTCAATTGCTTTATCAAAGCATCCAGGTGCATCGGTTTTGAACTTGCGGCTTTTATTTTTTTAAAGGGTATGGCAAATGAGAATGTACTTCCTTTGCCAACTTCACTTTCCAGCCAGATACGTCCGCCATGGTGATCAATAATTTCTTTACAAATAGGTAAGCCTAAGCCAGTACCCTTAGGCTTGTCCGTTAAAGTATCCCCACCAACCTGTTTAAATTGTTCGAATACGGCATTGAAATCTTCGGGTGCAATACCAATTCCGGTATCTGTTACACTAAAGACAATCTCATTTTCTTTTTTGTAAAGTTTACAGGTTACAGAACCCTTGTCAGTAAATTTTACAGAGTTTGAAATAAGGTTTATAATAACCTGGATCAGTTTGTCCTTATCACCTTCAATGGAGGGCAGATTTTTTTCAATATCTTTCTCCAGCCCAATGGGTTTTTGATCAAATAAAGAAGCTGTTGCAGCGATGGCTCTTTCCGTAACTTCAAATAAAGAAACACTTTCATTGTTCCATTCCATTTTACCTGCTTCAATTTTAGCCAGATCTAATACATCATTTATAAGATGCGTTAATCTTTCACCTTCTGAAATTACTACCTGCAGATTTTCAGATACCTGGTTGATGGCTTTGGTTGTTTTTGCATCTTTTTGATCTACCAATGGAAATATTTTTTCATCCAGTCTTTTGCGGATGATTTTTGTAAATCCTAGAACAGAAGTTAATGGCGTTCTCAATTCATGGCTCACTGTTGAAAGAAATGCACTCTTTGCTTCGTTGGCTTTTTCTGCTACTTTACTGGCTGCTTCTGCCTCCATTTTTGATTGTTGTACTTCTTCAAATAATTTTGCATTTCGCAATGCTACACCAACGGATGCTGCAATAGTTGACAATAAACGCTGATCACTTTCATTAAAACGGTTCTCCTGTTCGGTACTTTGGACACTCAATACACCGATAATTTCTTCACCCACTGGTATGGGCACTCCAAGATAAGAGGAAGCTGGAATGCCTACCGCTCCAACTCCCAACTGCTGGCTTAATTCATTTACATCTTTATTGATCAGTAACGCTTGCCCGGTTAGAATAATTTTGGAAGTAAGTCCTTCACCCAATGGCATGGGCGCCATGTTATCACCAAATTGGTAAGGGAAATAAATAGTATTGGTTGATTGTTCAACTACTGCCAGGTAAACTATATTGGCGCTAAAAAGATCACGCAACTGATCGCCCACCAGTTTAATTAATTCCTGAGGATCTAACATAGAAGCCAGTGCCTTGCTGATACTATTTACAGTGGTCAGCTCTGATGCCCTTTGTTTGGCTTCTGCTAATAAATGAGCAGTCTCATCGAATAAGCGTGCATTTTCCAGCGCAACGCTCATACTGTTGGTAAGCGTTGTGAGTAACCGCAGATCTGCTTCACTAAAAGCATTTTCTTTTTCTACATTCTGCAAGCTCACTGAACCCCTAACCACATCACCCACAATCATGGGGACAAATACGGCAGATTT
>JACCYQ010000053.1 GCA_013696395.1 Chitinophagaceae bacterium | reverse complement strand
GAACTGGATGAACATGCACAGGGAGTAAATGCATCGGAAATTGATGCTCCATTTGTGTTGAAAGAAAGAAACCGCTCAGCATTCATGAAAGAGGTGAGGGAGAAAATGGCTGGTATACCAGGAGTAAATATTACCATTGGTCAGCCCATTGGTCACCGGATAGACCATATGCTTTCGGGAACAAGAGCTAATATTGCCATTAAAATATTTGGAACAGATTTGAGCAGGCTGTTTTCCATTTCCAATGAAATAAAAAATACCATTGACGGTACAGAAGGTTTGGTTGATTTAAGTGTAGAGCAACAGGTAGAGATACCACAGGTGCAGATAAAAGCCAACCGGGATATGCTGAGTAAATATGGTATTACCATCGGAGAGTTTGCAGAGTTTACTGATATTGCTTTTGCAGGTGAAAAAGTTTCGGAGGTATATGAAGGCAACCAGCGTTTTGATTTGGTATTACGTTTTGATGAAAGCAACAGGGGCAATATTGAGAATATCAAAAACACACTGATTGATGCGAAGGTCAATGGTCAATTGTCAATGGGCAATAATTCACCAAACACCATTGAGCAGTCACAAAAAATTCCTCTTTCTTATGTAGCGGAAGTAGTTTCCACAACCGGCCCTAATACCATCAACAGAGAGAATGTACAACGCAAAACGGTGGTATCGGCAAACGTTGCAGGCCGTGATCAGAAAAGTGTAGTGGATGAAATAAGGCAGAAGATTGAAACAAATATTAAACTCCCCGAAGGTTACCGGATAGAATACGGCGGACAGTTTGAATCAGAAGCGGAAGCATCAAAAACATTATTGCTTACGTCGCTGCTGGCATTGATCGTCATTTTCTTTTTACTCTACATGGAGTTCAAGAATATAAAAATCTCCACCATCATTTTACTCAACCTGCCATTGGCTTTAATAGGCGGTGTGTTAAGTGTATGGATTACTTCAGGGATATTAAGTATTCCGGCCATCATTGGTTTTATCACTTTATTTGGTGTGGCAACAAGGAACGGTATTCTTTTGGTATCACATTATAAAACATTAACCGCAGAGGGTTTGTCTTTATACGACACAATCATACAAGGTTCCAAAGACAGGCTAAGTCCCATCCTCATGACGGCATTAACAGCGGGACTTGCATTGATACCGCTTGCATTGGGAGGCGATTTGCCCGGCAATGAAATACAAAGCCCGATGGCAAAAGTGATATTGGGTGGATTGTTAAGTTCCACGCTTCTCAATTTATTTGTTGTACCAATTGTGTACTTATTAGCAAACAGAAAAAATGTAAATAAATGAAGAACCACATACTTTGCATAATGGGTTTCCTTTTTGCCCGGACGGTTGCAGCGCAAAACAATGTTGACAGTATAGTTCGGCAGGTCGAAAGAAATAATATGTCCCTCCAGTCGAATAAAAAGTATTGGGAAGCAAAACGTAATGAGTTTAAAACCGGACTGACACCATACGATCCCAAGGTGGAGTACGATTATTTGTTTGGTTCGCCCGCCGGGGCTGGAAATCAGAAGGATTTTAGTGTTACGCAACGGCTGGATTTTCCTACAGCTTATAGGCTTAAAAAACAACTTTCCGGTCACCAGATAGCCCAGACAAACCTGCAGCAACAGGTGTTCAGGCAGGATGTTTTGCTGGAAGCAAAATTGCAAAGCCTGCATGTAATTTACTTAAATAAAAAAAGTGCGGAACTTAACCGCAGATTATTCAATACCCAAAGCCTGGTAGCGGATTATGAGAAGAAATTGGAAAAGGGCGATGTAATCATTCTTGATGTGAATAAGGCAAGGCTTCAATTGCTGACTATTCAGCATGAAGTGAAACTAAACGAGAATGAAAGGCAGGTTATCCTCACTAAGATTTCCGGGCTGAATGGAGGCATACCTATTATTATAATTGATACAGTGTATCCGGAAGCTCCCTTTATCCCGGAATTTGAAATATTAGACAGCACCATCGAAGCCAATGATCCTCTCATAGAAGTCTACGATCAGGAAATGAAAATATTACAGCAACAAATTTCTTTGCAAAAAGCAATGAACCTCCCAAAGATTGAAACCGGTTACCATTCGCAGGGCATATTAGGACAAAGCTATAAAGGCTTTCATGCTGGTATCACCATTCCGTTGTGGGAGAATAAAAACAAATTGAATGCGGCAAAATCCAATTTGGAATATACCGTTTCAATCACTCAGACACACCGCCTGGAACATCGCCTTGAGAACATGCAGTATTTTGAACAATTGGATGTGCGATTAAAAATGATTCAGGAATACAGAGAGCTTTTATCAACTTTAAATAATACAGCCCTGCTAAACAAAGCGCTTGAGTTAGGGCAGATCACCATTATTCAGTATTTCTATGATGAAAGTTTTTATTTCACTGCTTACGATAAGTACCTGCAGGCAGAATGGGAATATCAACAAGCAGTAGCAAGGTTGTATAAGTTTCAGTTGTAGTAATTTTGATAGAAAGTGGAAATATGTTGGCAGCAGGAATGGACCTGATTATAACACAATATTCATATTGGTTTTTAATTTTAAAATTATGAAATCACTCTATTTCTTCCTGTCTTTATTTATAACATGGTTAATGGCTTGTAATCAGCAAGGCACACAGGATAGTACCCAACTTGAGACAAAAAACGAAACAATATCCTGTCCACCGGGCACAAGCAAATTAGACATCAAACATACTCTCCATAATACAACTTACACATCAACCATTTAAGCATTGACCAAAGTAAAATTTAATTGGCTGTATCCACCTGCGGATGATATTGTTTCATTAGGCAAAAGAAATCCATACCCCTCTCAAAGAATTAAAAGAGTGGATGGTAGCCGAATATCCAAAGGTTTTAACAGGCAGAGTGATGTGCAAGGCAATTGCGTATAGCCTTAGCCGTTGGGAAAAGCTTTGTGCATATAACCGCTCTGCTTTACAAATAACAGCGCCTCATTGTGCTGGTGCAAATTGGGGTTGGTGCTTTTAAAGTCTGTCAATTTTATTTTTTGAGTCCATTCTTTTTATACCATTCTTCAGGGTCGGCTTTCAGTCTTTCAATCATTTTTGGAATGGTTGTACTGAGTCTATGCTGCGGTTTCCATTCCAACATTTTTTCCGCCTTTGAACTATCCAGTTCATAATGATCATCGGCTATATCAATCATCCAGGGTTTTATAAAATTGTTACCGAATAAATTCTGAACAAATGCGCCCATTTTTGCCAGTGCGGCGGGAATACGGTTTATTTTCCACTCTTTGCCATTTATTTGTTTGCTAATAATTTGCTGGATGGCTTTATACGAAAGCAATTCTTCTTCACCAATATTTAAGGTTAATTGGGGCGGCAGTTCGTGGCGCTTTTTAATGGATAATATCATGGCA
>JACCYQ010000044.1 GCA_013696395.1 Chitinophagaceae bacterium | reverse complement strand
CTGTAAGAGCTTTCATGAAACGTTTGGCGTGTTGAGGGGTAAATATAATACGGGATTTGACTTTGCTTTTAGGGGTGCCGGGCATCACATTTACAAAATCGATTACGAATTCAGCATGAGAATGAGTAATAATAGCCAGGTTTGCATATGTTCCTTCAGCAACTTCTTCTGATATTTCTATATTCAGCTGATTAGGTGGTTGAGGCTGATTCTTATCTTCCATGATTTAAATTTCTGGCAAAGTAAAGCAAATAATTCAGTAAAACATTTTGACATAAATTGCTTAAAAAAATTAGAATCTAAAAAAATCCTATACTGGAAGATCTTTATTAGCATATTTAAAAAGTATTATAATAAAGAAGGGGTTATTCATAAAGAATAACCCCTTCGCACAAACACGATATTAAAATGTTATGGTTTATCAATCCATATTCTTGTATTCACTTCGTCAGGACCCTGAGACTGTAATACTGCATTATAATTTCCAAGATTCAGATCTCTTTCAAGGGTTGTATATGCTTGCCTGCGTGGAATTTCTCCATCTATTGAAAGTGGACTTGGACCAGGATCAAGAATTGGAAAACCAGTTCTTCTCCATTCCATCCATGCTTCATATCCATTCAGGTATAAAGCAATCCAGCGTTGATAAGAAATTTTTCTAATTGCATCTGCAGGTGTATAAGCTACTTCTGGCTGGGCGATATATGCAGCAAATGATGTTGCATCATAAGTTCCAAATTGCTTCATTGATTCCCTAATTCCTTCAACATAGTATTGAGCAGCTGCAACTTGATCTGGTGTACCGGCTGCATTCCAGCCTCTTGCTTCACCTTCTGCAAGTGTAAACAAAACGTGTGCTGCTGAAATGATAAGTTCAGGAGAATCTTGCTCACGCAAACCACTTCCTATATAAGAAATTGAATTATTGCCTATACCGGTTGTATTGGCCAAACCAAATTTCATACCTACATAATTTGCATTCCCATCTGTTGGCTTATCTGCCAATGCTGGAATTCTTGGATCATTTACACTTTTCAGGTAATCCAGGAAAGGTTCGCTGATGGCAAAATCAAAACGGGTTAAATACCGTGCGTACCAGGCATTCTGGTTGGCAGTTTCTGCAAGGTGTTGATACCTGAATGATTCTGCATCGGTCATAATAACACCATCGCTTTTTGCATCCATGAACTCAACTTTACCAGTAGCAGGATCAGCTTTTGAAAGCCTTAATGCCATGATAAGCCTGAGTGAATTTGCAAATTTCTTCCAACGATCAGGATTACCGTTCAGGAAAATATCACCTTCAACAGGTGCACCACTATCAAATTGGTCAACGGCTTCTTTTAATTCCTTGAATAAATCAGTGTAAATATCCTGCTGCCTGTCAAATTTAGGCGTTAAGTTATCACTTTGTTGTAAAGCTTCGCTGTAAGGAACATCACCCCAACGATTGGTAATATGGAAAAAGAAATATGCTTTTAATATCCTGGCAACTGCTAACTGATTAGCATTTGAACCGCCACCTACAACTGTTGGTGCTGTTTCCGGGTTGCTATTAAAATCAATAATCTTTTGCAGATTCAACAATGGTCCACGATAAAAATCGTCATAAGCGAAATTTATTCCTAAAAACCTGCTGGCATCAGTGTATTGAACTTCACCAATATGCTGAGCATAAATGGCACCTACGTCACTATTAACTGTAGCAGGTAACCAACGTAAAGCACCGGTTAACAAATTTTGTGTAACAGGAATTGTAGATGCATAAGGATTAACATTAGTGTCTTCAAAATCTGTGAGTTTGGTACACCCTGAAAATCCTACACCCATAACAACTGCTATTAAAGTTGCAAATGTTATTATTTGTCTTTTCATAACTAATATTTTGTTTTAATTAAAAACCTACAGAAACGTTTAAACCATAACTTCTAACCGGGGGTAACTGACCACCTTCGTAGAAGGCCCTGTCATTTTCCAGTTCAGAAGGATCAATACCCCAGGTTTTGGTTTTTGCAGAAATCAACCATGGGTTGCGTGCAAAAACAGAAACATTTAAGCTTTTGACTGTTTTAGTCCAGTTACTTACAGGCACATTATAACTAACTCTCGCTTCACTTAATTTAAAGAAACTGGCATCTTCCATAAAGAAATTATGTATACCGAATAAACCGCCATAATAGCTTTGTGCTTCTCTGTAAACTGTAGTTGGTGTACCATCCGTTAAAACACCATCTACCCGGACCCCACCTCCAACAGATGGATCATCACGAACGGGATTTCCTTTATCATTTAAACCAACAGTTGATTCATGCAAACCAGAATATAAAAGGAATAATTTGCTGGTTGAGAAAAATTGACCCCCTTTCTGAAAAGAGAAAGTAGCACCGAATGAGAAATTCTTATAATCCACAGAAGTTAAGATACCACCGGTATAATCGGGTAAAGCAGATCCCAGGTTTTTATTTGGATCAGATAAAAATGCACCAGCAGAATTAATTACCGGTAAGCCCGTTTTATCATCAAAACGCTGAACTCGTCCTATATAAGTACCCCATTTTTCTCCAACTCTTGATTGAACCGTCGGTCCAAAAGCCGCTCTACCTAACTGGAAACTGCGTAAATTTTGGGCGGTATCCAAGTCTATAACTTCTGATTCATTTTTAGCCAGGTTCAATTGAATGTTCCAGCTAATATCCCTTCCTTTTACTGGGGTGGTATTCAAAATCAGATCCCAACCCTGGCTGCGGATCAAACCAGCATTAATAAATACCCTGGAAGAACCTGATGAAGGCGTTGTTGTAAGTGGTAGAATCTGGTCAACACCGTCTTTTCTATATAAACTGAAATCAAGTCCGATACGGTTTCTAAAAAACTGTAATTCAGTACCTATTTCATATTCACTGGATAAAGATGGTTTAATATTGGGATCAAATACGGTAGTAGGCGCACTCATAGTAGGATTACTACCATAAGGGGTTCCTAAGCCATAAGTTGCCTGTAACTGGTAGGGATCTAGATCAGAACCTACCCTTCCATATGCCGCTCTTATTTTACCAAAGCTTAAAACATTTTTAAATCCAGCATTATCTATCAAGTCAGTAAAGGCAAAGCTCATACCAATTGAAGGATACAGGTAGGAGTTATTATCAGCAGGTAATGCCGATGACCAGTCATTCCTCAATGAATAATCTATAAACAAGAAATTCTTGTAGTCAAAAATTCCCCGTGCATAAACGGAATTAATTTTATAGTCACTCCATGTATTGTCAACGGCAGGTCTGTCTTTACTAGCAGTTATACTATATAAACCAGGAACGGAAAGCCCACCTACTGTTGCAGCGGAATTTTCACGGCGAAAATCTTTACGCATATTTCCACCTACAAACTGTTCCCAGCCAAAATCACCAAATGATTTTTTATATTCTGCTAAGAATTCGTAGTTATATTCACCGGTTTGTCCGTTGTAAATATTATAACGATCTAATTCCAAACCACCGCTGGCAATTCTGCCATCACCACCATAGTTCAACACATTGGTGCGGAAAATAACTGATGCTTTTAAATCTTTAATAATATCATAGCTAACAGTAATATCACCATAAGTGCGATTGTTCCATTGTCTTCTATAGCTTTCATAAATCTGGTAATAAACATTATCCCAATAAGCAGGACGGGAATCTATCGGGCTACGTATATTCCAGGTTTTAAAACCACCAGCTGGATTTTTATAGTCCTTTAACTCGTTTATATCATTCTGGCGTTGCCACCACTGGTTAAAGTTTTGAGAGATGTTTTGTCCGTCGTTAGTATAACCTTCAGTACGGTCACCTTTTTGTTGAATATTCAGGTAATTAATATTCGAGCTAATAGTCAATTTTGGAGAAATATTTACTGCTCCCCGAATAGAAAATATGTTATCTTCTTTTCTTGTATTTGGAAAAGGGAGTGTACTTACCCTGTTATTGTAACTCAAACGATAAACGGCAACATCACCACCTCCTTCAAATACAATATTATTATTCAGGCGAATGGTGTTTTCATAGAAATCTCTAACGTTATCAGGATTTGGTGAAAATGGTGTCAATTGTCCGAACTGAGCGCCCGGATACCAGCTATATGCAGAACGGTGCAAAGTACCATCCAACCTTGGTCCCCAGCTTTCATCAGCGCCATAATCTACTAAGTTTTGGCCTTCAAATGAAGCCCATTCAGCAGGATGAACTGCCGGATTATATTCAAAAGTTTCCCAATCCTGTGAATATCCGCCACCATACTCATTCTGATAATCAGGTAACATAGATACACTACCGATTTCAGTTAAGGAATTGATAGTTACACCAGGTGCTCTTTTTCTACCTTTTTTGGTAGTAATAAGTACCACACCACCAGAACCACGAACACCATACATAGCTGTTGCTGATGGTCCCTTTAAAACAGTTAGGGTTTCAACATCATCCAGGTTTACCGAATTCAGGTTAACCACCGTACCATCCACTACATATATGGGATTGGCACCTGTAAGTGATGCAGCACCCCTGATACGCACATTACCTTCTCCAAAGTTAGAGCTTGGTGTTCCTAACACCTGTAAACCAGAAACTTTTCCTGCCAAAGCGGAAGAAATATCTGCCGGCCTGATCTTATTCAGTTCAGATGCAGATACTGTTTGAGATGAATAGGGCAGTGATTTTTTAGTCCTTGAAATACCAAGAGCAGTAACAACAACTTCCTGCAGGCTAGATTCTGCCCCCAATGTCAGGTTAAGTGTTGTTTGATTGCCAATATTCATTTCAGAAGCGGTATAACTCGCAGCAGACACAATTAAGATTGCATTCGCCGGAGCTTCGATTGAAAAATTACCATCAGCATCAGCAGCTACACCCGTAGTAGTGCCTTTGACAGTAATCGTAGCAAATGGAACCGCATTACCCGAAGCATCGGTTACGCGACCCGATACGGTTCGATTTTGGGAGAATGCTATGGTACATAGCATCATAAGCACTGTAAACAGTGAGGAAAATTTTCTCATGTGAACATTCTATTTTAAGTTAAAAATTCCCGGTTTATAAAAACAGAGATTATTTTTTTCTTCAAAGGGTATTCAACACCAATAGACATTAACTTTACGTTAAATGCTGCGCAATTTTAATTTTAAAAAATTTTAAATTTTGTATAATTTTTTTTATCATATGGACTTTATATACTGTAATCCATACTCACAAGCAGTTTTTAGCAAAAATTGTGATTATTACAAGCTCAACATTAACGTTAGGAAAAACCAAAATTATAGGAATAATTTTTACCAACGTGCAATAAGTTGAAATTTAATTTCTGAACGAGCCTTTCCATCAATTGCATCATTACCCGTTCCAATCGTATTTACATCCTTATATTGCGTTTGTGCAAAGCGGAAATAAATCGAGAATATTTTATTTATATCAAAGTTGAAATTTAAATAATATCGAAAGCCCTTACCCGAAAAAGGAGGAATAGAAAAATTGTACAACACATCGTTTTCATATGCATATAATCGAGAGTTGTAACTATCCGTTTCAAAATATTGTAATCGGATACCACCCCCAAATCTTTTCATCATAGGCTTATATAAGTAATCCAGGTAGGATAAAAATCCATTCTCCTCTCCTTGCCTCCCTTTATTAAACCACATTAATTCGGTTCTGCTACGCAATATAAATGCTGTATTTATTTTTACAGAGAATTGTATTCGCCAGTTAATTTTCGAAACCGGTACCATAAAATTTGTAACTGAAACATTTTCTCTTTGATTTGTTTCTTTAGTTTCCGACTTAATCCTGGAATACATTTCCAATTGTTTGTTGGGTGAATAAGTGAACTGCACAAGAAATTCTTTACCTCTCCCCGGAGCATCGGCCAGGTATTTTAACCAGGGAAATGAAAACAAGTCCGCGTAAGCATCCAGTTTAATAATCTGCGAAACCCGTAAAGAAAGTCCGGCATATAAACCGTTTTCATTTACAGGCATCGTATTTTCCGTAAAGGCATTCCCATTTAATGATTGATATCCTTTAGAAATGGAACGGTGCAACAGGGAAAAATCTGCGCGGGTATTTAAACTGATTAACAACCCATTTATATAGGCTTTGTTCATAAGTTTATCCATAGCTGCTTCACCAAAAAAATGAATATTATTACGGGTAAAACTGTAATCGACACTATAATTCTGCCAGTTATTTCCTTTAATGGTAAATAAATTATAAGGTTCGTCTCTTTTTTGCAAAGATTGATCAAAATGAAAATTCACAGAATTAATACCTATATGCCAATGATCTTTTTTTAAACTGATATTACCCCCAAAGCTCGTTTGTGTGAGTTGCTTTTTACCCCTGATTTCTGAAGGTGTCCGATGATAGCCGCTCATTAATATAGATGAAACCATTTCTTCATTATGCAGTGTATCAAACTGAAAATTAGCACTCATTTTCCGTAGAGATCCGAATGCAGTTACTTGCCAGTTATTAAATTTTAATGTTGCACCAGCCCCCCGGTTAAAAAAAAATTCTCCGGCAGAGTTATAAGGACGCAGAATAGTTGATTGCCTTTTAATTCCCATTACGTCGGCACTTTTTTTAAAAGCAAGGCTTTGCCATTGAACCAGGCCCTGGCCCAGGTTAACCGTGTAATCACCAATTGCCAGGGCTTCCACCTTACCCAATTTGGTGGCAAATAAGTGTGCAGAATAAAAATCAAATCCTTGCTTTTGAGATTTTGAAAAGAAAGATTCACCGGCATCTTTATCCATTACCACACCATATTGTAAACTGTTTTTATAACGATACCTGTAACGCATCATCAAATGTTGTCGCGAACCTTCATAATAACTTCCTGAGGTTTTTATATATCCCTGTGACTTTTCGAGTACTTGAGAAACCCTCCCCAGCAGGTATTGATCTCCACCCCTGAAACGACTGGCAAAATCTTCCTTTTTGAATTCTTTATCAAGGATAGTAACATAGGGCAATATGCTATTAATTGTATTTACATCCCATAAAGGAATTGCCTGCAATTCATATATTGAAATAATATCTCCGAATAGCTTTCTGTAATTTAAAAAATGATGAATTTGTAAAGGCGAGAGAATTCTTAAGTTAATTAATACATCCAAGCTGACTGTATTAATATTTATAGGATTTCTTTTATAATATTCAAGTTGCTGTAGAAAAAGATCATCTTCTGTTTCTATTTCATCTGCTTCCACGGTTAGCTCTAACCGCTGTTCAACTACAGGTGGAATTTCCTGTGCATACAAAGGAGATATTCCTCCAAAAAAACATCCTATAAAAAGCAAAGTTTTCATTCCTGCTTTTGTTCAAAATTATATTGCAAAGCCAAACCTGGCGTTATACCTAATTGTGGATGATAACTACTCAGCAAATCAATTGTAAAGTCTTTAATGCCAAAGGATACTCCACCATATGCAACAGGGATTAAAGTAGAAATACCTCCTTTAAAACTAATATTTTCCTGAAGTTTGTATCGGATCATTGCACTTATATCATTCGGATGATCCACTTCCTTTTGAAAAGATATAGCGGCATAAAAATTTTCAGATGCATCATAACCCAGTCCTACTGTAAATACCGGATTTAATGGCTCACTATTTTTATTGGATCTAAAACCAGCTAAATTTTTTACGTGTATGCCTGCATTTAAATACTCATTTAAATGAAATATGCTCCCCAATTGTACATTTATATACGATGCCCTGCCATAACCTTTTAATTGATAAGAAGAATAATCAAACTGAATGCCCACATCAGCTTTATCACCTAACTGCCTTCCATAAGATCCTCCAATTGAAATACTATTAAAATTAACTGAACCTGAATAGTAGCCATTTACCCCAAAATTTCCTGGTTTAGTATGGAGAGCCATGGCAAAGCGGTAGAAGGCCAGTTCGTTTAATAAAAAGCGTTTTTCACCAAAAATACCGGCAGTTGTATTTTTTATTCTTGCCAAAACTGCAGGATTAAATGCAGTTGCCAATGCTGTAGGTTCCTGGTTACTGAAATTATTCATTGCAAAATATCCACTTGCAGGAGATTCATTAGCAATTTGAGTATAAGCTGTAGTGCCTGAAAAACATATCAGGCTAATTATAAGGCAATTTTTAAACAATTAGCTGGTTTTATACAATTTAAAAAAAACACAGGTTATTATAAAATAAAATTACTTTCTGCAGCGCTGAACCCTTTGTCAAACCTACCTTTGCGCCATGAAAATTTTAGATGGGAAGAAAACATCAGCCATTATATTAGAACAAATAAAATTAGAAATTGCTCAGCGTGCCAATGTTGGTAAAAGCATTCCACATTTAGTAGCCATCCTGGTAGGTACCAATGGTGCCAGTGAAACATATGTTGCAGCTAAAGTTAAGGCTTGTGATGAAGTGGGTTTTCGTTCCACACTTATTCGTTATGAAGAAAGTATATCTGAAAATGAACTTTTAAATAAAATTAGAGAGCTTAACGGAGATCCTGAAGTGGATGGCATATTGGTCCAACTGCCTTTACCGGAACATATCAGGGCCGATCTTGTTATCAGTACGATTGATCCCGCAAAGGATGTAGATGGCTTTAATCCCGAAAGTGTTGGACGTATGGTTCAAAGTTTGCCTGCTTTTGTTTCAGCCACACCATATGGTATTATGTTATTGCTTGAATATAATAAGATTGAAACCAAAGGCAAACATGCCGTGGTCATTGGTCGCAGTAACATTGTAGGTCGACCTATCAGTATATTATTAAGTAATAATACTAATCCTGGTAACTGCACTGTTACCATTTGCCATTCCCAAACCACCAACATAAAAGAGATCTGCTTAAGTGCAGATATAATTATAGCGGCTATCGGCAAACCTGGTTATGTTACTGCCGAAATGGTTAAAGAAGGAGCTACTGTTATTGATGTAGGAATTACCCGTGTTCAGGATAGCAGTCGTAAAACCGGTTACAGGTTAAAAGGCGATGTTGATTTTGATTCTGTAGCACCAAAATGTGCCTGGATCACTCCGGTACCCGGAGGTGTAGGCCCTATGACCATTGCGGCACTGATGAAAAATACTTTAAAGGCAAATATTCAGCGTAACTATGAATAATTTTGTAATCGATATGAAAAATGAGGTGAATGCCTTTCCAGCGGTTTCGACAGGTAAGCTCCCGCTGATGGAAGCCTTTTATACAATACAGGGAGAAGGTTTTCACCAGGGAAAAGCTGCTTATTTTATCAGGTTGGCTGGTTGTGATGTAGGTTGTGTTTGGTGTGATGTAAAAGAAAGCTGGCATGCCGAAGATCACCCCCTTAGGTCCATAGAAGAAATTATTGATCTTATACTCATCACTCCAGCCAAAAATGCGGTGATTACTGGTGGTGAACCCCTTATTTATAACCTGGATGAATTAACCCGGTTATTAAAAAACAATAATATTCTAACACATATAGAAACCTCTGGTGCCTATCCACTTAGCGGATATTGGGATTGGATATGCGTTTCACCCAAAAAATTTAAACCTCCCCTCTCATCTGTATTAGCAAAGGCCAATGAATTGAAGGTTATAATTTATAACCATTCCGATTTTGAATGGGCCGAAAAATATGCAGCACAGGTTTCCCATAACTGTAAACTTTATCTTCAACCCGAATGGAGTAAAGCAAATGTCATGAATCCCTTCATCGTTGATTTCATAAAATCAAACCCAAAATGGGAATTGTCCTTACAGATCCATAAATACATTAATGTTCCATAATATTTAAATAATGCGGGGTTATTATATCTCAATACATGCAGCTATTAACATATAATTGAGAAATGCGGAATAAAAAATTGATAGTTTCGTTATCATTCAACGAAGTGTAACACCAATGAAAAATCTGTTTATCCTATTTTTTCTAATAGCCAGTTATACCTTTTCATATGCGCAGGCATATGATCCATCCAAAATAGATAAAAAGGCTTTGCAATTTTATGCATTGGCCATTGAAAAAGCAGAAGAAGGCAATTATCCTCAATCTATCGAGGCATTACACAAATCCATTGAAGCAGATACAAGGTATGTAGAAGCCTATCTATCACTTGCCGGTGTTTATGGCCAGATGAAAAATTATGGCAATAGCGTTGAATTTTATGAAAAAGCTTTTTCCATAGATCCGAATTATACCAGTGAATACAAATTGCCCTATAGCATTAACCTGGCGGGATTAGGCCGTTTTTCAGACGCATTAAGTACTATAAATGAACTGCTAAAGGATACAATCATTAAAAATCCTAATACCCTAAAAGCTGCCGATTACCGTAAAAAAACATACGAATTTGCAGTGACCTTTGAGAAAAAAAATGCTAATAAGCAATATGCATTTTCACCGGTAAATGCAGGGCCAGGAATTAACTCAAAGGAATCCGAATACTTTCCATCACTCACCATAGATGGATCGGAATT
This sequence comes from Chitinophagaceae bacterium, assembly GCA_013696395.1. Classification (GTDB taxonomy): domain Bacteria; phylum Bacteroidota; class Bacteroidia; order Chitinophagales; family Chitinophagaceae; genus JACCYQ01. The sequence continues at coordinate 55,693 of JACCYQ010000044.1, read as the reverse complement.
GGTGTTCACCCGCCGGGTAAATAATTTTAATGAAGACTTTTATTCAAGTCGTAGAAATGATACCAGCTGGCAAACTTCCGCTCCATTACCAGGTAATATCAATACAGATCAGAATGAAGGAGCCCAAATGATATCACAGGATGGGCAATGGCTTGTATTTACAGGTTGTAACAGAAGGGATGGTTTGGGCAGTTGTGATATTTATATTTCTTACCGTACAACCAATGGATGGAGTGAGGCTATAAACCTTGGTGGTCATATAAATTCTGAAGACTGGGATTCACAACCAAGTCTTTCACCAGATAAAAGAGAATTATATTTTGCCAGTCGCCGCATGGGTGGTTATGGCGGCAGTGATATTTATGTAAGCAAGATGCAGCCAAATGGCCGATGGGGTGAAGCAGAGAATCTTGGTCCGGAAATTAATACGAAAGGTGATGAATCCAGTCCCTTTATTCATGCCGATAATGAAACATTGTATTTTACCAGTAATGGACTTCCAGGATATGGAGACCAGGACATTTTTTTGATACGCAAAGGCCCTAATGGTGTGTGGAGTAACCCGGAAAACCTCGGTTATCCTATAAATACCATAAATACCGAAGGCACTTTGTTTATAACATCCGATGGAAGTACCGCTTATTACGCAAGCGATCGGAGCGACACCTATGGCGGATTGGATATTTATACCTTTACGATGAGAGATGATATTCGTCCCCGTAAAACACTTTGGGTTTCAGGAAAAGTATTTGATAAACAAACAACCAAAGGTTTACCATCTGCAGTGGAACTCATTGATCTTTCATCAAAACAAACTGTTTCTAAAATACAAACAGATGAAGAAGGAAATTACCTGGTAACCTTGCCAATCGGCAAAAATTATGCTTTCAATGTAACCCGGAAAGGATATTTATTTTATTCAGATAATTTTTTATTGGTTGAAAATATAGCCGATTCTATCTTTAAAAAAGATATTCCTTTACAGCCACTCGAAGCCAATGCCAGTATTGTATTAAGCAATATATTTTTTGATGTAAACAAATATGAGTTGAAAGAAACCTCCCAGGTTGAACTGGATAAACTGGCTGAATTATTAAATGAAAATCCTTCTCTTAAAATTGAAATAAGTGGTCATACTGATAATATTGGTAAACCGACTGATAATCTAACGCTTAGCAATAATCGCGCAAAGTCAGTAGTCAATTACCTGGTGTCGAAAGGTATTGCAGCCGTAAGACTAAGCTATAAAGGTTTTGGAGAAACTCAACCCAAGGCCGATAATATATCAGAAGAGGGTCGGTCCAGGAATCGGCGTACCGAGATGAAAGTGATCAGTAAATAATTTTATTACAGGTATTAAAATAAAGCTCTCAAAATTTTCTTCATAGATTTTATTGAAACTAATAGAATTGATTAAATTGTAAAGGTTAATAAACCAGCAAATTTTCATTCCTTATAGTCAATGAACGCCGACCTACTGCACCAAATAGCACTCACTCTCATTAAAAATATCGGTGCTGTTCAGGCAAAAATTTTATTAGACCATTATGAAAATGCAGCCGCCATTTTTGGAGCCAGAATGAGCGATCTTGAAAAAATTGAAGGAATTGGAACTGTAAGAGCCAAATCAATCAAACATTTTAAGGATTATACACGGGCAGAAGAAGAAATTATTTTTATTGAAAAATACCAGATATCGCCACTCTTTATTACCGATAAAAAATACCCGCAAAGACTTTTGAATTGTTATGACCCTCCAACTCTTTTATATTATAAAGGGAGTGCTGATCTTAATGCTTCTAAAATAGTTTCTGTTGTAGGAACGCGAAGTTATACATCCTATGGAAAACAATTTACCGAGAACCTGATACATGAATTAAGTGAAATTCAAATATTAATAGTAAGTGGTTTGGCCTACGGTATAGATACCATTGCGCATAAATCTGCGATCAAAAATGAATTACCAACAATTGGCGTGGTAGGTCACGGACTTGATATCATTTATCCGTATGAAAATAAAAACCTGGCGAAAGAAATGGTAAATCAAAATGGCGGAATCCTTACTCAATTTACCAGTAAAACAAAACCAGATAAACACCACTTTCCTATTCGCAATCGAATTGTAGCCGGACTCGCTGACGCCACAGTTATTATAGAAACTAGTGTAAAAGGGGGCAGTATGATCACTGCTGAAATGGCTAATGGATATAATCGGGATGTTTTTGCTGTTCCCGGTCGGGTAACAGATGCTTACAGTGCTGGTACCAATTACCTGATTGCAAATAATAAGGCCATCTTGTTAACCCATGCGCAACAATTGATTGAATTAATGGGTTGGGAAGAAAAAAAGAAAATCAAAATAAAAAAGCAAAGAGAATTATTTCTGAATTTAACCACTGAAGAAAAAATAATTATTAATATTTTAAACGAAAAAGATAATGTACACATTGACGAAATAAATATCAAAAGCGGCATCCATAGCAGTTCAGTTGCAGCGGCTATATTAAATCTTGAATTTCAAAATGTAATAAAATCTCTTCCCGGGAAAATGTATGCTTTGTATGACTAGTTATAATGTTAACCATACCTCAGTTACAGGTATATAAATAGTTTTAACAAGCTTATTAAAATTACTTTTGGCTCATATTTAGTTGGGCGGCTATCTTTGCACATGGCAACAATAAATAATCCCGGTTCCCGAACTTCAGTACGGCCCGCAGCTTCAAAAAATAAATCCTCTAAATTTTTCGGTGAAGGTTTAACATTCGATGATGTGCTTTTAATGCCCAATTTCTCGCAGGTTTTACCCCGTGATGTTGAAATCAAAACAAAGCTGACAAAAAGTATAACCCTTAATGTTCCTATGTTATCAGCGGCTATGGACACGGTTACTGAATCAGGTCTGGCTATGGCGCTGGCAAGGGAAGGCGGTCTTGGAATCTTACACAAAAACATGAGCATAGAAGGCCAGGCAGAGCAGGTTCGTAAGGTAAAAAGAAGTGAAAGCGGGTTAATAACTGATCCGGTTACTTTGAAAGCTGATGCAACTATTGGAGATGCTTTGAAACTAATGCGTGAAAACAGGATCGGTGGCATTCCTATTCTTGATAAAGATGGTAAATTGGCCGGGATACTTACTAACAGAGATCTTCGCTTTGAAAATAATCCTAAGAAAAAGGTAAGTGAAGTAATGACCAAAGAAAATCTGATCACTGCGCCCGAAGGTACTGATCTGAAAAAAGCTGAAAAAATTTTACAAAAATATAAAATTGAGAAATTGCCTGTCGTAAATAAAGCAGGTAAATTGGTTGGCCTGATTACATACCGGGACATTCTCCAACTATTAAGTTTTCCACATGCTGTAAAGGACGAATTTGGGAGATTACGGGTTGGTGCAGGAATAGGAATTACGCAGGATTTTCTTGATCGGGTATATGCATTACAAACTGTTGGTGTGGATGTAATTTGCCTTGATAGTGCACATGGACATTCTAAGGGCGTAATCCATGCGCTAAAACAAGTAAAAAAGAATTTTAAGAACATCCCAGTTATAGCAGGAAATGTGGGAACAGCAGCTGGCGCAACAGCTTTGGCTGATGCAGGTGCAGATGCAATTAAGGTTGGTATTGGACCCGGCTCAATTTGCACAACACGCATTGTGGCCGGTGCCGGCGTACCACAACTTACGGCCATAATGGAATCGCACACGGTATTGAAGCAACGAAATATTCCATTAATTGCGGATGGTGGTATCCGTTACACTGGTGATATGGTAAAAGCTTTAGCTGCAGGGGCAGATTGTGTAATGATGGGAAGTATTTTTGCCGGAACAGAGGAAAGCCCCGGTGAAACTATAATATATGAAGGAAGGAAATTTAAACAATACCGTGGAATGGGATCTTTAGGTGCCATGGCAACTGGCAGTAGTGATCGTTATTTCCAGGATGTTGAAGATGACATTAAAAAATTTGTTCCCGAAGGCATTGAAGGCCGGGTGGCCTTTAAAGGATTTTTAAGAGAAGTAGTATTTCAATATGTGGGTGGATTACGTGCAGGTATGGGTTATTGCGGAGCCGGTAATATTGAAGAATTAAAAAATGCCAGTTTTGTGAAAATCACTAATGCAGGGATGCGTGAAAGTCATGCACATGATATTGAAATTACCAAAGAGGCTCCTAATTATAGTCGCAAATAATAATGTTCAATATTTTTTAAGGATAATCTAAATAACTTTAAAGCCACCAGACGATATAACGGTGGCTTTAAATTTTTCTATTCAATATTTTCCTGTTTTAAAAATTATTTTTTTGAAAAAGTTCCATTTTCTTTTTTTGATTTTTTTCTTTTGTATAGCCACTTCCTTTTCGCAACAAACCAGTTGCGGATTACAAATCAGTTTACTGACAGCTACACCAGGTGAAGAATTATACTCCACCTTTGGCCATAGCGCATTAAGAGTTACTGACTCCGTACAGGGCACTGATATTATTTTTAATTACGGAACCTTTGATTTTAATGACCCTGATTTTTATTACAAATTTGTAAAAGGCAAACTTTTATATTTTGTTTCAGTAGATGATTTTGAAAATTTCATGTACCAGTATCAATATGAAAAGAGAGGTATAACAGAACAAGTGCTTGATCTTTCTTGCAGTGAAAAAAATCAACTTTATTATGCATTGATTGAAAATGCAAAAGAAGAAAACAAATATTATAAGTATGATTTTGTTTACGACAACTGCACTACCCGATTGCGGGATATTGTCGAAAATGAAAATAATGGGAATTTAAATATTAAAAATATCAAACCATATGAAAATGTAAGCTTCCGAAATTTAATTCATAAATATCTTGACAGAGGAAATCAATACTGGAGCAAGTTCGGAATTGATTTGGTTTTGGGAACACCATTGGATAAACAAATAACCAATAAGGAAACAATGTTCTTACCGGAGTATCTCTTAAAAGCTTTCGACAGTGCACAAAAAAACGGTCGTCCGCTTGTTCAGCAAAAAAATGAATTATTAGCTTCGCAAATTAATAATGATAATAAACCTTTTTTTACTCCACTGGTAGTTTTTTCAATACTTATAATACTTGTCTTCGTTGCGTCTTTAGCGAAAAATAAAAATATTCAGTTGGCATTGACCATTTTCGATTTTTTATTTTTCTTCATTTGCGGTTTGATAGGTTCATTTCTCATTTTTATGTGGATCGGGACAGAACACCTGACAACTAAAAACAATTTCAATCTTTGGTGGGCTTTTCCCTTACATACTGTAATGGCATTTTATATTCTTAAAAAAAATAAATGGGTACAATATTATTACCTGTTCATCTTCTTATCAATTGTATTGTTATTGGTGTCATGGGCATATCTTCCCCAACAGTTAAATATTGCTTTTTTACCCATTGCAGGTATAATTTTAATCCGATCGTGGTTTATCAGCAAAAAAAATTTCTATGGCATCCCATCAAATTGAAATCAAAGGGAAAAAAATAATATACTATTTGTATGGATCGGGTAAACCAGTGGTCTTTATCCATGGTTTTGGAGAAGATCATTCTATTTGGCAAAACCAGATTGCTCATTTTAAAAACCAATATCAACTAATTATACCCGACTTACCTGGCAGTGGTACATCTGAATTAGTAAATGATATGAGTATTGAAGGAATGGCAGACATTGTAAAAAATATTGCAGATGATGCCATTCAGACTCCCAACGAAAAAATAATCATAATAGGACATAGCATGGGTGGTTATATTGCTTTGGCCTTTGCAGAAAAATATCCCGATGCGCCTTCAGGATTGGGCCTTTTTCATTCCACATCCTATGCAGATTCTAAAGAAAAGATTATTACACGCAAAAAAGGCATAGAATTTATTGAGACTCATGGAGCATCATCATTTTTGAGAACAACCTTACCTAATTTATTTTCTTTAACTACTAAAGAATCGCAACCAGAATTGATTGAGCAGCTTATTGAAAATTCAGGCAACTTTTCAGCTTCAACGCTCGTTACATATTATGAATCAATGATCAACCGACCCGACAGAAGAAATATTCTGGAAAACATTAAACTTCCGGTACTTTCTATCTTTAGTGAAAATGACCAGGCCGTACCTCTTTCAGACAGCCTGGAACAATCAATTTTGCCGGGTAAATCGTACATTACAATATTGAAAAATTCAGGTCATATGGGTATGTTGGAAGATCCTATTGAGAGCAATATTGCTTTAGCCCGCTTTCTGAATGATTGTTGACCACTAACATGGGGAATGGTATGAAATTAAAATTGCTGGCACTTTCCATTTTGATGGCTTTTTGCTTATCTGCTAGTGCCGCGCATATTACCGGTGGTGAAATGATTTATGATTATGTTGGTCCCGGAACAAATGCAAATTCTTCTAAATTCAAAATTACATTAAGACTTTTCAGGGATAATGTTTGTTCCAATTGTGCAGGTATGCCAAATCAGGTATCAATAGGTATATTTTCCGGAGGTAATACCATCAGCTTTCACAATGTACCCCAAACTATCCAGTTTGAAGTTCCTGTTACTACTTACCCTCCTTGTGTTCAAAACCCTCCCATTTTAAGTTATAATGTTGCGTTATTCACTTTTGAAGTTGAACTGCTCAATAATAGCCTGGGTTACACTGCCGTTTTCCAAACCTGTTGCAGGGTAAACCCTCTACAAAATGTTTTCAATACTTCATTTGGAAACGGAACTGGCGCCACATATATGGTAGAAATTCCAGGAATGAACAGTATTAGTGGGAATAAAAACAGCAGTCCCAGGTTTGATATGGGTATTTCTTTAATTTGTTATGATAAGGAATTTACACTTTCCTTTAATGCCACCGATCCCGACGGCGACCAGTTGGTATATTCTTTTTGCGAAGCCTTTGCAGGTGGTATTGCAATTAATGCCAACAATATTAATCCTTCTCCGCCCCCGTTTAATCCCGTACCTTATATCAATGGATATTCATCATTTACCCCATTAGGTGGACAAGCAACCATTAATAGTTCGAATGGTATCATTAGTGGTATTGGACCTGCAATAGGAAAATATGTTGTAAGTGTATGTGTAAGTGAATTCCGCAATGGAGTTTTAATAGGTACTCACCGAAAAGATTTTATCGTAAATGTAGCAGATTGTGATTTTGCCGGGGCAACTCTGGAACCTGATTATTTTTCCTGTAAAGATTATTCAAGGAATTTTTACAACCTGAATTCATCTACTCAAAATAATTCATTTTACTGGGATTTTGGAGTCTCCGGTCGAAGTGATGATACGTCAGTTTTACCCAGACCAGACTTTACATTCCCGGATACAGGCATATATAAGGTAAAATTAGTGGTAAACCGGGGGCAGGCTTGTACTGACAGTGCTGTAACTAACGTACATGTTTACCCTGGATTTTTCCCTGGGTTTATATCCAAAGGTATTTGCACTGGTTTACCTGTAACTTTTACGGATACAACAAAAACAACCTATGGTACTGTAAATAGCTGGTACTGGAATTTTGGCGAAGAAGGCACTATTACGGATACCTCCAGGCAACAAAATCCCGATTATACATACGCATTGAACGGTAATAAGCAGTTGCAGTTTATTGTTACCAATACAAAAGGCTGCAAAGACACTGTAAAAAATACCTTATCCATTATCGACAAACCCCAGATTGACCTTGCTTTTCGGGATACTTTAATTTGCAGCATTGATACCTTACAACTACAAGCCTCGGGTAATGGTAGCTTTTCGTGGACACCTGGTATTGGAATTACCCAACTCAATACAGCCTCGCCTTTCGTAAATCCAGCATTAACTACTACTTATTATGTTGATTTGGATGATACTGGTTGTCGTAACAGAGATTCAGTTTTAGTGCGGGTAGTAGATAATGTTACTTTAATCATGAATAATGATACAACCATCTGCCTTACAGATTTTGTGTCTCTCGGGGCTAAGACCGATGGGTTGCGTTATGTTTGGGAACCAGCCAATTCAGTAACTGATTTTTCTATATTAAATACCAGTGCTTCCCCAATTTCCACAACCAGTTATCAGTTAACTTCTTTCATTGGCAATTGCAATACAACCGGCCAAATGACTGTAACAACCATTCCTTATCCTGGAGCAGATGCCGGTAGGGACACTTCTATTTGTTATAGAACTCCGGCTATTTTACAAGGCAGTATTATTGGATCATCTTTTACCTGGACACCCAGTATAAGCCTGGCAAATACTGGAAGTTTAAATCCTGTGGCTTTCCCTGTGCAAACTACTGAATATGTTTTAACGGTGACAGATACACGCGGTTGTCCCAAAGAAGGCAGAGATACTGTTTTAGTAACCGTCTTACCCGAAATAAATGCTTTTGCGGGTAATGACACATCTGTTATTGCAGGCCAACCATTGCAGCTCCTGGCACACGGAGGTTCTCAATATACATGGCACCCACCCAGTTATTTAAATTCCCATACGATTGAAAATCCAATAGCAATCTTTCCATCGGAGATTGACTTTTTTAGATATATGGTTATTGTCGGTACTAATGAAGGATGTGTTGATTCTGCATATGTAAATGTCAAAATCTTTAAAACAGAACCAACCGTTTTTGTTCCAACTGCTTTTACGCCAAACGGGGATGGTTTAAATGATGTTTTAAGACCTATAACTGCAGGTATAAAAAGCATAGAATATTTTAGGATTTATAATCGATATGGACAATTGGTGTTCAGTACTAATACCATGCTTCGAGGCTGGGATGGTACGATTGGTGGGCGCACACAAGGCACTAATAGCTATGTCTGGATCGTTAAAGCACTGGATTATCTTGACCGGCCATATTTTCAAAAAGGTTTGTTAACACTTGTCAGGTAATTTCATAAAGTCTAAAAATTTGTATTTTTCAGTTTAAATTACTTTTTTACAGTCAAAACTACTGCTTAACCCGCTGTATCTGATGCCAACCGCATTCCATGAAAAAAATTATTATAGCCTGCTTTCTGATTTTTGGAGTATTGAATTTAGCTATTGCTAACCACATTAAAGGGGGATTTTTTACCTATAAATATTTAGGTGCAGGATCTACATCCGGGAGTTTAAAATACGAAGTTACATTAACAGTTTACATGGAATGTTTTCCACAGCCAGGTCAATTAAATCAGGAAATAGATTTTACAATTTTCAACGCCGGCTCCAACATTCAGTACAGGAACGAAAAAGTTACTATTACCCAGACTTATGAATTGAACCAGCCTGTTGATGACGAATGCATTACAGGTGACCAAACCGGTTGTTATTATACGATAGTGAAATATACAAAGACTATTGATCTTCCCTCAAATGCTGAGGGTTATACTATCTCCTACCAACGTTGCTGTAGAATACCGGGTGTGGAAAATATACAGAATTCCAGTTCTATAGGAAATACATATTCTATAACAATTCCCGGATCATCAGCACCACATAATGCGCAAACTAATAACAGCGCCACATTCGAGATTAATGACTTAGCAGTAGTTTGTCGAAACAGTTACTTTACAATTCCTTTCGTTGCAACAGATGCTGACAATGACGTTTTAACCTATTCTTTTTGTGACGCCTGGGTAGGAGGTGATCAAACTAATCCAAGTCCCCAATTAGCATCTTCCCCACCCTATCAAACTTTGCCATACCTGTTTCCCTTTAATGGTTCTAATCCATTGGGACAAAATGTAACAATTAATTCGCAAACTGGCTTAATAAGCGGTATTGCACCCAATATTTCCGGATCTGGTGAGTTTGTAATAACAGTTTGTGTAAATGAATTTCGAAATGGCGTTTTAATTGCCACTACCCGAAAAGAATTACATATCAGGGTCGGAACATGTAGTCCTATTACACCTCAATTGGAACCTTCATATATTTCCTGTGATGGTTTCAATATAGATTTTAATACCAATAACCCTAATCCAATAATTAAAACATTTTTGTGGGATTTTGGTGATGGCCAGACTTCTACCGAAAAAAATCCTTCACATACATATGCTGATACGGGAACTTATAATGTAAAGGTTGTTGTAAACAAAGGTTTAGGTTGTGAAGACGAAGCGATCACCATTGCTAAAGTATATCCCGGCTTTTTCCCGGATTTTACCGCTTCCGGCATTTGTGTAACCAAGCCTACCCAATTTACTGATAATACTACAGCGGACTATGGCATCGTTGATTCATGGAATTGGGATTTTGGCGAAAGTTCCGTTAACAATGATGTTTCAGATTTGCAAAATCCTGCATTCACTTATCCATCTATGGGTACAAAAAATATCCGTTTAATTGCAACAAGTACAAAAGGATGTATTGATACTATTATTAAACCGGTAGCAATAATAGACAGACCCCCTTTAAGCGTAGCATTTTCAGATACTTTAATTTGTGCCGGAGACATTTTACAATTGGAAGCAATAGGAAATGGTGTTTTTAGCTGGACACCTGGCATTACAATTACAAATGCAAATACAGCAACGCCAACCGTGAATCCTGCCAACACAACAAAATATAATGTCCAATTAAATGATAATGGATGTATCAATTTTGATTCGGTAAATGTAAACGTAGTCGATTTTGTAACCCTGGTTGCCATGCCAGATACCCTCATATGCTCAGGAGATGCTGTCCAACTAAATGCTGTTACGAATGGTTTACAATTTATGTGGACTGGTAATGGCACTTTGAATGATCCGAATATTTTAAATCCGGTAGCTATACCTGTCAATACTACCAATTACCAGATAATTTCCACAATCGGGGGCTGCAATGCAGCGGATGAAGTTTTGGTTACGCTGGTTCCATATCCCATTGCTAACGCAGGACCTGATACCCTAATATGTTATGAATCTAGCGCTCAACTAAATGGAAGCGCTAATGGAACTTCTTTTACCTGGACGCCGGGGGGCACCTTAGATAATCCAAACATTTTAAATCCTATATCAACGCCGCCTAGTACAACAAATTATGTTTTAGCTGCTTTTGACACACAGGGTTGTCCAAAACCTGGTTATGATACCGTTGTAATAACAGTGCTTCCTCCTATGGGTGCTTTTGCAGGAAATGATACCGCTGTAGTTATTGGCCAACCTTTACAATTTAATGCAATAGGGGGAGTGACGTACACATGGCAGCCTGGCACAGGATTAAATGATCCTACTATTCCAAATCCAATTGGAATATATGACGGCAGTTTTGACAGTATCCGCTACCAGGTTTCCATATCAAACCTGGCAGGTTGCACAGAAACTGCATTCATTTCCGTCAAAATTTACAATGTGGAACCCCAGGTTTTTGTACCTACAGCGTTTACACCAAATGGGGATGGAAGGAATGATCTTTTCAGACCAATTGCTGTAGGAATGAAAAGCTTTGATTTCTTCCGCGTATATAACCGTTGGGGCCAAATGATATTCAGCACAACTGTATCCGGGCAGGGATGGGACGGAAGAATCAAAGGCAATGAACAAGGAACTAACTCCTTTGTCTGGATTGTACAAGGAACAGATTATCTTGACAGACCCTTCTTTAAAAAAGGCATGGTTACACTTATTCGTTAACGTTATACTCTCCCTTTAATTTATAATAATCAATTTGTAATTTTAAACCAATTGTAATTCCACATGCCAGAGATCATATTCATTAGTGGTGCAACCGCAGGATTTGGAAAAGCAACAGCTGAGAAATTTGCTGCCAATGGTTATCATCTTATTTTGAATGGCAGAAGAGAGGAACGCTTAAAACAGATAAAAGAATCACTGGAGAATAAATATAATACGGAGGTGTATGTTTTGCCCTTTGATGTGCAAGTGCAGAAAGAAGTTTTTGATGCATTTAAATCTTTACCCACTGAATGGCAGAAGATTGATGTACTGGTGAACAATGCAGGACTTGCTTTAGGCCGTCATTATACAGATGAAGCAGAACTGGCTGATTGGGAAACTATGATCGATACAAACCTGAAAGGATTGCTCTATGTTACAAAAGCAGCACTTCCGTTTATGACCCCTTACAAGCAAGGTCACATCATCAACATTGGTTCAACAGCAGCAAAGGATGTGTATGAAAAAGGAAATGTTTATTGTGCAACAAAAGCCGCGGTTGATTCAATTAGTAAAGGAATGAGAATAGATCTGTTAAGACATAATATAAAAGTCACTGCCATACATCCCGGTGCTGCGGAAACAGAATTTTCAATGGTTCGTTTTAAGGGAGATGAGGCCACAGTAAAAAATGTTTATGAAGGCTACAAACCTTTAACTGCAGAAGATGTTGCAGATATTATTTATTACTGTACTACGCTACCTTCGCACGTTTGCATAAACGATCTAGTTGTTACCGCTACGCAACAAGCAAATTCAATTTACCTGGTAAAAGATGCTTAATAATTACCTGTATACTAAATACAAATAATTATAATTTATTACATGATTTGCTCCTATTGAGTTACAGAAGAACTTAACATTTTATCTACTAAAACAGGTCTTTTGTTTGCTAAGTATTAGCCCTAAGAAAATATACTTAATTGCAAAAAAATCCTTCGATTAACTTTCATCAGCCCATATTTGTTTCTATATTTATCTCGTTAACCCAATACCGTATAAATCCAAATATGAAAATCACCCTACTTATTCTCACCATTTTTTTCACTGCTGTATCATCGGTATTTTCACAGTCAGTTATCCGACAGCAATCATGCAGTAATCCTTTCATTGATTCACAGGTAGACAGCCTTAAAAGCCTTTATACTGAAAAAGGATTTTCTTTATTAAGGGAAGCATCCATCAGTATGGAAAGCGAATACGAGATGCCAGTGGTGATGCAACTTACCCAGGGAAGTTGGTACGAGTTTGTTTTCATTGGCGAATATACCAGCAAGTTATACGAAGTAAGAATGTATGACTATGATGAAAAAATGGTTATTTATCAAAAAAAACAATGGGGCGATATAGATGGTAACATCATCAATTACTCTTACATACCAAGGCAAACGGAGTTTCATATGATGAAACCCGTACAGGTAAATAAGAAGAAGAAAAAAGACCTTTGCGGTTATGTGATGTTATTCAGAAAAAATAAAGAGGAAAATCATTCCACAAAATAAATGATTCACTTATCATAAAGTTTTAAGCATTCATTCGTGAGTGCTTTTTTTATTTGTCTCACAGCTTTATTACCATTACATCGTTAAAATTTAATAATCATTTTTATAAGAATAAATTTCTCCCATTCTTCAGGTGATGCCATAATTCATTCCAGTTAAAACCAGCAGAAACAAGCGTAGCCCATTCATTACCTTCACTCCATTTAAAAGATTCCATCCGGTTGGTATCTTTTATATACAGGAATACCTGGGATGCATTGCTGCCATCCCAGTTTGATTTCTGGTAACTGTATAAAACATGCACATCATGAATAGTACCCAGTTGTATAAATTTATCTTGCTGAGCATTCAGGAATAAAGCATTTACAAGAAAGAGAAGCAGATTAATGAAATAGTAAAGCGAAGACTGCATAATGCATGTTTCCAATCTCTGACTACCATAAATAAAAATAGGTTACGTGAATAATTAATAATCATGTAACATTTTAAATCTCTGTTGAAGTGAATTTGATTAATTCAACGCCACCCTGATCTGCATACCTGCTCTTGTATTGGTAACTGGGAATGAAGAACTGATCTTTGGAATTACTCGGTTCTGCTCAAAGAACAATTTGATGTTAACACGGCTGTTAAAAACATAATCAATGGAAGGAGCAATCCGGATCACTTTCTGTCCTGCTGTTCCAAAAGCTGTTCTTTGATCCAGCTTACTGTTGGCGGTTGCATCATCGCGCAGCGAAAAATCAAAACGGAACGTAACGTCGTTATCCAGTTTCAAGCCTTTTTTACCTATAGAAATATTACGCAGAATTGGCAGGCCTCTTTTACGCCAATTCATTCCAACAGTATATTCTGTGGAACGATTTTCAGCAAGCTGGTAATCAATAAGGCTCATACTCAACTGCCTTGATTTACGAAACTCAAATCGTGTTGACAATTGATTGGTAAAAGTCATATCCACCTCTATCATCGGCGTAAATGCTTCACTGATCGTGATATTAGGAATCAGGAAATATGGGATATAGTTCCCCGTTAGTGTATCACGGAAAGAGGGATATCCTACCCTGAAGGGATCCTGGAATAACAGGCCCGTATTAAAACTATTCATGCTCAGTGTACTATTGTACCCATGGCGGATGGTAAAGTTTGTAAATATTTTATCCAGACCTGGAATTCTGCTTAAACCACTGTAAGAAATATTCCAGTTAGGTTTAGGAATATACGCTGAGAATGGATTTGATTTCAAATCAGGATTTGAATTCTTCAGCAACCCAACATCTAATGGATCTTTATCCGTGTATGCGGCAATAAAAGCCGGAATCAATACATCCTGTGCATAACGTCCATATCCAATATAATAATCAGGGTCCGTAGGATCTTTTGCATCATTACCGGGATATGGATTTTGATTACTTAATCTTTCAGATAATACAACCCGGTTTGCTTCAAACTTTTTAAAGGTTTCTGAAACCTCATTCGGATCAAACTTTGTGAACATGGTATGATAGGAGATATAACTCATACTGAAACTTCCGGTGGCAAATGGATTATATCTTTTCAAACCAGCCGTGCCCGATGTGTCTTTAAACAATTCACTGTATTGTTTATCGTATGTTTTATCCAGGTTAAGATCAATATTCAAATCGCGGATAGGACTTAGCTGTGCTGTTATATTCAACCGTTGATTAAATCTTTGTTGAATTAATGAATTAAACAAAGGATCACGGGTCAATAATCCTTTGGCACCTGCATTATTGATCCAGTTTGTATCAGGTTGATAACCGAGAATAAAATCGAATCCTGGCGCACTACTGTTAAAATTCTGTCCTAAAAATTTTGTACTGTCAAGATAACCCGGTAATAATGTTCCCAAATCTTCGGTATACTGAATACCAATCCTTTTTACTGAAGTTAAAATGCGACCAAAGAATTTAGGTACTCCGGAAATTTGCATCGGCTCGTTAGGATTTCTTGGTCTTTTTACGGTTGAAGTATCTTTTGGCAACTTGTTTACCGGGCCGGTACTATTTAATGATCTTAATAAATTCCACTTATTATAAAGCTGGTCAAAATTGAAATCAGCCGTAATGTTTTTTGTATTTCCATTCAATAAAGTATTTCCTAAACCTTTTGCCAGTAATGATGCGCCTACCCAATCGTACGTGGCTACATAACTTGCCCTGATAGAAGTCCAATCAAGGAAAGGAATTTTTTGCATGGGCAGGTTATAACTAACGCCAATGTCCTGGTGGAAATGCGTATTCCTTCCTCCTTTAAATAAATTCTCCCGAATGGAATCCTTTTTTTCTTTGGTATCAATCCTTCCAAATGGTTCATCGATCCGTGCATTGTTCACTGCATTATAATCTAATGTAATGGACCTTGTCAGATTCCATCGCATGGTATAAAACCTGTCGAACGTGAAATATTTATCATAGGTTTCAGGTATTTTATAATTATCATCACCACCAACATTACGTGGCCTGAATGCTCCAAATTGCCTGAACACATCTGCTTTGAATGATAATAATGCAGGCGAATAATTAAAATTGAAATCTTTGATCAAAGCCAGCCATTTTGAATTTGTTTTGATCAGATTTTTAAAAGGTTCAATTACTTTCGGCTGCGGAGCAAATGTATATCCCACTGCACCCCTGGTACGTTTGATCTCTTCGCTTTCAATCAAAGGATTATGGCGTTCCGAAACCGTATGCGAATAACTGAAATCCACGTTCGATACATCCCAGATTTTTGCAGGTTTATTATTTGTTTTGATCTTTTTTACATTGGTAAAATTAACCGTCTTGATAGTCATGACATCTACCGCATCATCGCGGATAGAATCTTTTTTATCAGCGGCAGCATCATTGAGTTTCTCTTTCAATTTGATGTCCAGGTCATAAGGATCATATTCCGGCGTACTGGTCGTACGACTTATACCTGCATATACAGGAATTATAATACCAGCTTCTCTCGGTAATAACTTGCCAAGGTCTAGATTTGTGGCAAGATCAATCTGGTTAAAATCTTCGCGGCTTCTTTCATTAACCCGTTGCTCTAATGTTCCAAAGCCGCTGCTGCGAACGCTGCCCGACAAACTCAGATTTCCCAAATCCGCCAGTGAAATATCAACACGACCCAAAGCTGCATATCCACCCTCTTCATCTAATTGGGAAAGTCGCAATTCATTAAACCAGGTTTCTGTGCATATAAATTCCTTTTTGGCATTTTGAACAGCCATCAACATCCCTCTTACTTCTCCCAAATTAGGATTACCAAGTATAGCAAAAGTTCTTCCATCAGGCCTTAATTCACTATAATACCTGGATGGCGAAACGCCACCCTGGTTTCGCCTGGATTTTAACCGGGTCAATTCATTCAATGCTAAATCCAGGTTATTTTCTTCGGGCCATATTTCAAGTGAATCGGTGGCACCAAACCGGGTGATCTTTAAAGGGATTTTTATTTCGTAATAGTTACTTACAAAATCACTTCCGATCCTGATAATAGCATTAAGGTCTCCATCATCCAATTGGGTATAACCTCTTACGGATTCAGCATGAATAAACATAGAAAGTTTTCCATACTGCCGAAGATCCAGATTAAATGTTTTAAACACACCCCGACTTTCATCTTTTGGCAGGTCACAAATTTTCAAACTCAGGGACTGCTCATTCTGCAATAACTGAATATTATTATTGCTCAATTGCTGCTGACGTTCAATTCCCGGAGGTTGAACATAAATGATCGGATCACGTTGATCATTTTCTTCCAGGTTAACAGCCAGTACATTTAAAGCAGCTGGATCATTTGGCGGCAAAGTTTTATAATTACCAGTAGTATCTATGTCATAATTAAATTTCCGCCATTGGTTTCGCACCAGTTCCAATTTTCCAAAACGGGCAACAACAGTATCTTCAAAATCCGTTAAAAACATGCGAATGAAACGAATGGATTTAAAATCAGGTATATTTCCAACTTTCTGATTGTATTGAGCAATCGGTATCCGAAACAGATACCATTTTTCTAATCGGGTAGTATTATTTGCCAGGTTAACATTTACTTCCCGCACATCCGTAATAAAATTAGTTCCGGTTTGCATATTCGGAACCAGGTCTACTTTATATTCAAAATACTCTTCCACTTCGTTCATAGTATTATCCCGGTTCAGTTCTTCCTGGTCGGGATACATGGTGTAAGCATTGGTAAATTGATCGTTTTCCCCGGCTAAAGGTGAATTACCATGTGGATTATTAATGTCTTTATACCGGCGAAGGATACCTGCATTTTGCTGATCATAAAATTCATCGCGGTAAGGTAAAAAATTATCTCCCGCGGGATCATTCAATGCTTGTTGGTAAATGGTTGAATTGGCTCCAAAAGTCATTTCCAGGTTGCGCAGGTATTGTGCGAATTTAACAGCCTCTTCTTCATCCGTTAAACCATCGAAACCGACATCCTGGAAAGGCCGGTCACCCGGATCGTTGCTGAATGCATTGGTAACCTGCAATGGATTTAAGGGAACCTTGCCCCAAACAGTATTTGTATCTACGGGGCTGGTAAACTGGGGAGCTGGTAAACCATTTTCATACAATCTTTTACCATCACGCAACACATCCTCCGAAATATTTCCCAGGTTAAAATATAAACTACCCCCGGAACTGAAAGGCTTATTTATAAAGGGGTCCTGCACCCAAAATTCGATGAATTCTATATTGCTTGTTTCAAAATCTGTCTGGTCAATATGGCGCATAATACCTGCCCAGGCTTGTTTCGGATTCAGCAAACGGCCATTCCCATCAATACGATTGCTTCTTGATTCAAAATTATAAGGTCCTTTCTCGCGGGGATAGTAGGCCAAATCAAAAGTGGTGAGCAGTCCCTGTCCAAAATCGTTGGTTCTTTTAGGAAAAATCTCTTGCTGCAATACCTGGCGGGTTTCAGGTTTTGAAAGTTCATTAGGATCGTTACGAAGCGGGTTATTTACATTTCTCCTTTCCTGCAAAACGGGTTCAATATTATACCAGGCAAGCTTTGCACGATTGAATCCATAAGCAAGATCATTGATCAGGTCAGCCTCAGGAAAAAGACCATTTTTTTGGGGTGTGGAGGCCATCGTCCAGCTAATTAATGGAAATCGTAAATCAATACTGCTGCGGGTGCCTTCAAAATCATCAATATAACTGAGGCCTTCCCCACCCTTTCCTATCTGTGGTGCGTGGCCGGGTATTAACCAGGCGGCTTCGGCATATGCGTTGATAGCAGAAGGCACTTTGGTAGTATAAAAAGGTAATTTATCGAGCCATTTTGTTAACCGCGGAATTTCGTTACGGTAATCAAGATCCATTCCAACCATGGTATTACGGATAGGATCATCACCATAAGTCGTTTTAGTGAAGAATGGTCTCTCCCCTAATCTGACAACAGTACCACCTACAGTCAAATTTCTATTCGCCAAATAATCCAGGCGCAGACCCATATAATTTCGTTGCTGCAAACCAAACGTGGCGTTATTTTCGTACTGTACCTGCACCGGCAATCCGGCATTAATAATTGCCTGGTTGATGATGCGCATACTTCCCAGGTCATAATTTATTTCGTAATCAATGTTTTCTCTTAATACTTGTCCGCCTGCGGTTACAGTTACTGAACCTGGTGGAATATTGAAACCTAATTGGTAATCCCCTGAAGTAGCTGATCTTGACCGACCTTCTATTTTATAGCGATTTAAATTGGCAAAGGTTTGAGCAATTGCTTTAATAGTATCATATAATGGATAGTAAATAAACCTATCGCGGATCTGCTGATTTGGAAAAACATATTCCAGGTCTCGACCAAATGGTTCCAGCACCGGGAATATTACACGGCTTAGAGATGGAATTACCGTGTAGCCTTCAATATAATCGAACACTCCATCCGGTTGCGGATCATTTTGGTTATTTAATCTGTCTAAATTCAAAAGGTTGATAAGGGGAATGCCTTTGTATTGGGGTAAAACTGAATCTAAAGGCAAATACCTTTTCTCACCCAGGCTTGGTTCTTCATACAAAACATTCAATTGGAAATCCTGTCTTTCCAATTGACCAAATCCAACGGAATAAACGTTTTTCATCATCAGGTCCCAGATTGGCAGGTTGGGCCGTTGAGATGTAGCTTTCAAAAGCTTTAAAAACAATACTTTTTGGGCATTACCCGTACTGTCAGGAGGTACATCCTGGCTAAACTCACCTACCTGGAATACTTTCCCATTGTAAGTATACTGGAAAGCAATACCCAATACTTCATCTGGTTGTAAGGGTTGATTTAGTGAAACAAACCCAATTCGTTCATTAATATAATAATCCGTGGGTTGTAGTTTACGGGCAAATGTTTTTTCAAAATCCTGTACAGGTTGCATTCCGAGGCTGGTCATTATCCTTTGAACCTGTGTGGAATTTCTGCTATCGGGTGTGTTTAATAATGTTTGATAAAGATCGTTGGCACCATTACGTGGAAGAGAATCTCCGCTGCCCGTCCAATTATTATTAAATGGAAATCCTTCGCCCAGGTCCATAAAAGCAACAATATCCCGGGTATCCGTTGTGGCTCCTGTACGGTTTGTAACCCATACTTCAGTCTTCAATATCTGCACATTGGATTGAACGACTGGCAGGGTGCTCATTGCTTTATTATACCGGTGCCTAAAGTATTGGGCAACCAGGAAGTGCCGATTTTCTTCATATTCATCAGATCGCAAGCTGAAATCCTGTGTAGCTGTTCCACCCTGGAGTCCTAAAGATTGCCTTTGTGACCTTTGATTGGCAAGTATACCTGTAACAAATAATTTTCCGAATTGAAGCTGGGTTTTTATACCAAATAATGATTGGGCGCCTGGAATCAACGTTCCCTTATTGGCAAAACTTACATTACCAGCCTGGAAAAGTTTTAAAATTTCATCGTCTCTTCCCCGGTAATCCAATTTGAGTTGGTTTTCAAAATCGAAGTTGGCCAGGGTATTATAATTTATGGGCAATTTTAATTTATCGCCAATATTAGCATCAACCTGTAACTGGCTGTTCATATTGAAATCGAAACCTCCGTTTTTGCGGGCTCTTTCCGGTAAAGTTGGATTTTTAATGTTTTGACCCTGGTAACCAGCCATAATATCTACATAACCATTCGGTTTAATTTCCACTTTGCCTACGCCCATAATCCGATTCACCCAATCATCTCGGAATGAAAATTTTGGTTTATATAAGCGCCTGTTAAGATCAGATAGCAATCCTGCCCTTTGTCTGAAATATTCAACTTCATCCTGCCTGCCTTTCAATTCAAGAAATTCATTCATTGAAAAAGTCATGGGAGTGCGATAATAGCGGCTCCCGATCTTTTCCATGAAATAATATTCTTTGGTCACCGGATCGTATTCTATATTTCTTTTGATAAAGGCGCTGTCCTTCAGGTTAAAACTGTTCCGGTTAGGATAAGTATATGGATCGCCATATCGGTCATAAATTGGATATGGAATAGTATCAATATAAAAAAAAGGATTAAACCCGCCGGCTACCCCGTTTGTATTACGGCCATGCGCATACGTAAATAAACCAAGCGTCAGAATGCTGGTTATTACCAACATACTAAAAATGTAGCTGGTCTTTGGCGTCAAGTTTTTTTCTCCTAACAATTAGTAATGAATAATGGATTATAAGGCACGCAGTGCTTTTTTGATGATCTCCTCTACTGGCATATCGGGTTGAGATGCGGTAGCTTTTTGAACAGCCTGTTCAGCAGCCTGCCGTAGTATGCCCAACGCCAATAAAGCATTCAACGCATCCTGCTGTAATGTATTGTGTTTCAATGGTGAAATATTTGATCCCGGGGATTGTTTAGCTAACTTATCCCGCAACTCTACAACCAGCCTTTCAGCCGATTTTTTTCCTATTCCTTTTATACCTTCAAGTGTTTTTGTTTCTCCATTTATGATAGCAACGGCCAATTCGTCGGGTTTCATATAACTCAGCATCATCCGGGCGGTAGAAGCACCCACCCCTGAAACACTTATCAATTGGGAAAACATCTCCTTTTCCGCCAGCTCAAAAAAACCATATAAGATATGAGCATCTTCCCTTATCAATAAAAGAGTGTGTAGCAATCCTACATCCAGATTTTGGATTTTGGAATAGGTATTGAGACTAATGAGCACTTCATAACCTACCCCATTTACATCCAGGTGAACGGAGGTTGGGCTTTTATAGGTAAATTTTCCTTTTAAATATGCGATCATAAGATTGCGAAAATAGGCAGAACTTTATTTGTTGCCATCCTGATATTTTATAATAATTTTTTTTTACATAATATTTGATTTTGAAGCAGTTACTCCGCACTTTACGCAATGAACATTTCTTATGTACCTTTGGCCATTTTAAAAATAATTACAAACGATGAGCAATAAGATCAATGCTGCTATTACTGCCGTAGGTGCATTTGTACCAGAAGATAAACTCACGAATGCAGACCTGGAAAGAATGGTTGAAACTAATGACGAATGGATAAAAAGCAGAACCGGGATTTCCGAAAGAAGAATACAAAAGGGAAAAGGATTGGCTACATCGGATATGGGAGCACCGGCAGTACTGGAACTGTGCCGCAAAAGAGGCATTGATCCAGGCGAAATTGATTGCATGATCTGCTGCACGGTAACTCCCGACATGCTTTTCCCTGCAACAGCAAACATCATTTGCGATAAAATTGGAGCAATAAATGCGTGGGGATTTGATCTGAATGCAGCTTGCTCCGGTTTTTTGTTTGGCGTTACCACTGGAACTGCCCTGATTGAAAGTGGCCGTTACAAAAAAGTAGTTGTTGTAGGCGCCGATAAAATGAGTGCGATTGTTGATTATACGGATCGTTCAACCTGTATTTTATTTGGCGATGCTGCGGGCTGTGTTTTATTAGAACCCAATGAAGATGGTTACGGTATACAGGATAGTTTATTAAAAAGTGATGGTATTGGTCGGGAATATTTATACCAAAGAGCAGGCGGTTCATTAAACCCTGCATCGATTGAAACAGTTACTAATAAACAACATTTTATTTTCCAGGATGGTCAACCGGTATTCAAATTCGCGGTTAAAGGCATGGCGGATGTAAGTGCGGAACTCCTGGAAAGAAATAACCTTACCGGCGATGATATTGCCTGGCTGGTTCCCCACCAGGCCAATAAAAGAATTATTGATGCTACCGCAAACCGAATGGGATTATCGCAGGATAAAGTGATGCTGAATATTGAAAGGTATGGAAACACTACAGCGGCTACTATTCCTTTATGTTTATGGGAATGGGAAAGCAAATTAAATAAGGGAGATAAAATTGTACTGGCGGCTTTTGGTGGTGGATTTACCTGGGGAGCAACGCTGATTAAGTGGGCGTATTAATGGTGTCTGGCTTCTCGCTCTTTGAGATGTTAGATATGGTTTAATTCCGTCTTTCCCTGCACCAATTTGAAAAATCTGTTTGTGGTATTTTTTCAAATCCCAATTGCCGAAGCATATTCACCAACTGTCCCCTATGATATGTACTATGATTGCATACATGTAATAATACTTCATTCACTGGTTGCTTAAAAAATTCGCCCTGGGAATTTTTGTACTGAAAAACATGCGTTAATGCCAATTCATTTTTGCCTGAAACCCATTTGTTCAATTGGTTTGATTGGTTAATCAACTCCTTACATAATGCAGGTGTATCATTTTTCAGATCTTCATTCAGCGGAATAATTCTTTCTGCCAGCATCATACGCTGTCTCCAGATGTATTCAGCGGAACACATATGAAAAATGGTTTCCTGGATGGTTTTAAAACTTGAAGGCATTTCTTTAAACACATCGTCGGCTGGTAATTTTAAAATTAATGCAGTAAATATTTCATTTGCCCAAAGATTGTATGCAACATATTTTGAGAGTAATTCTTTCATTTCATGACAATTTAATTGAACCATTCACAATATAATTTGAATGGCTGATTCTTTATTGAGTTGCAGCCGTTAAATTTGAAAGGATAAAAAAAAGAACCATGGAAAAAAAAGTTGATTTAAAAGGATTTGGTTCTGTCGCCATACATGCAGGTCATCAAAAGGAATCAAACCAGGCACATCTTGTACCCATATATGCATCGAGCACTTTTGTTTTTGATGATGCGGAACAAGGTATGCGCCGGTTTAGCGGAAAAGAAGATGGATTTATTTACAGTCGCTGGGGAAATCCCACAGCAGCAGAAGCTGAAAGAAAAATTACGGCGATGGAAAGCTTCGGCATACAGGATGAGAATGGAAATCCGTTGCCATTAAAAGCTTTAATGCATGCCTCCGGTATGGCCGCAATAACCACTTTATTATTGGCTACATTAAAACCCGGAGATAAAGTACTCACACATTTTTCTTTGTATGGAGGAACCGAAGAAATATTACAAAACGTATTACCAGAACTCGGTATCGAAAGTATTATAACGGATTTGCGTGATCCGCAAAAGGCAGAAGATATGTTGAAGGCTGATCCTGCAATAAAAATGTTATACCTGGAAACGCCTGCTAATCCGACCATTCAATGTGTTGACCTGGATGAACTTTGTAAACTGGCACGCAAACATGCTAAACTGGTTGCCTGCGATAATACTTTTGCAACGCCTTACCTGCAACAACCATTTAAATATGGTGTTGATTTTGTTGTTCATTCAACCACAAAATTTCTAAACGGGCATGGTACGGCAATTGGCGGCGTATTATTGGGTAAAGATTTGGAACGCATGAACGGTAAGGTTTATAAAATGTACAAGACACTGGGAGGAACGCCTAACCCATTTGATACATTTATGCTGATCAATGGAATGAAAACCCTGGAAGTAAGAATGGATCGCCATTGTAGTAATGCCATGCAGGTAGCGAAATTCCTGGATACACATGCTGCCATTGCCATGGTTAATTATAACGGGCTTGAACATCACCCGGATCATAAAATTGCGATGAAACAAATGAAACATCCCGGAGCGATGATGAGCTTTGAATTAAAGAATGGATTTGATGGAGGTGTTGCTTTTATGAACAAACTGAGAATGTGTACACGAACCGTTTCTTTAGGAACCTGCGATACCCTCATTTGTCATCCTGCATCTATGACGCATTATAGTGTACCGGCAGAAGCAAGAAAAAAATATGGCATCTCCGATGGGTTGATCAGGATGAGTGTGGGAATGGAAAATGTAGAAGATATTATTGCCGACCTGAACCAGGCATTACAATAAACACTTTATCTCAAAACTAACAGCTATGCATAAGTTATTTTTATTCTTATTCCTCTTACAGTGCACTTTAACATTTGCCCAGAAAAAAAGCAACAAAACACCTGATCCATTTGCCCGCCTGGATACCGCTTTTCAGCGAGTTTTGAAGGAAAGAAAAGCCGTGGGTTTTGCCGTTGCCGTAGTAAAAAACAATGAGGTTATATTTTCTAAAGGTTATGGATACCGTGATCTTGAAAATAAATTACCAGTAACAACCAACACATTATTTGCTATTGGTTCATGTACCAAAGCTTTTACATCGGCACTTTTGGGAATAGAAAATAAAAATAATAAAGTTGAATACGATAAACCTGCCCGGTTTTATCTGCCCGAATTATTTTTTTACAATGACGAACTGAATAATCAGGTTACGATCAGGGATATGATGACACACAGAACAGGCATTCCCCGACATGACTATAGCTGGTATCTTTTCAGGTCTTCCTCAAGGGATAGCTTGTTAAAGAGAATAAAACACATGGAACCATCTGCCCCGCTGAGGCAAACATGGCAGTATAATAATTTCATGTTTCTTATACAGGGAATGATTGCAGAAAAATTAACCGGCAAATCATGGGAAGAAAATATTCGTGAAAAAATATTTGTGCCGCTTGACATGAAAAATTCAAACTTCAGTGTGAATGACCTGGCGAAAAGTAATGAAGCATCGAAAGGATATTATGTTTACAAGGATAGCATCATAAAAAAAATGGATTATTATAATATTGATGCGATGGGACCTGCCGGCAGCATTAACAGTAATGTAAATGAAATGGCCAATTGGGTGATTACCTGGATCAATGGAGGAAAATTCAACGGAAAGGAAATTTTACCTGCAGCCTATATTAGTCAGGCAAGCAGTTCTCAAATGGTTATCAGGGGTGGTTTACCAGATAAGGATAATCCGGATATATATTTTGGGAATTATGGATTTGGCTGGATGACGAGTTCATACCGTGGTCATTACAAGGTGGAACATGGTGGTAATATTGATGGATTTTCTGCATCTACCAGTTATTATCCAAGTGACAGCATTGGCATTATTGTATTAGCCAATCAAAACGGATCTTCGGTTACCTCCATTGTAAGAAATATGATCAGTGACAGGTTGTTTAATTTAAAACCAATCGATTGGTTGGGAAATATTAACCGGGCAGAAGCAGAATCGAAAGCTATAGCTAAAGAAACACAGAAAGGTGTTGGCAGTAACCGGAAAAAAGGAACTAAACCTTCTTTTGATTTAAGTGCTTATGAAGGTTTATATGAACATCCCGGTTATGGGACCATGGAAGTAGTAGTGAAAAATGATTCATTATTTGCTTATACGCCGATCGATGCAAGCTGGTTACGGCATTACCATTATGATATATTTGAACCTTTCACGATTGACAAACAAGATGGCATTGATACCAGCAATCCTGGTCAGCTTTACATCCAGTTTTATATGAATACTGCAGCTGAAATTGTAAAACTAACTTTGCCATTGCAAACAGGCTTGAAAGAAGATCTTGCATTTAACCGGAAACCCAAAGCCAAACCCATAACAAAACAGGAGCTGGAAAAATATGTGGGAGAATATGAATTGTCGCCGGGTGCCAGGGCAAAATTTTATATAAAGGGAGATAGCACTTTATATGCGTTTGTAGAAGGACAACCGGAGTATGAATTGACACCCACTGAAAAACATAAGTTCGTATTTAAAACTTTACAGGGTTTTAGTGTGGTGTTTGAAGAAGATGCTAACGGAGAAATTATTGCCGTGACTTTTACCCAACCAAATGGAACATTCAAAGCAAAAAAATTAAAACCATAATGAGTATAATTATTAGAAGAGTTTTAAAAGAAGATTGTCCACGATTATTAGAATTAATACAGGAATTGGCCGATTATGAAAAAGCGCCTGATGAAGTAACAGTAACATTAAAACATTTTGAAGAAAGCGGATTTGGACTAAGCCCTGTGTGGTGGGCATTTGTGGCAGAGGAACAAGGAATCGTTTGCGGTTTTGCGCTGTACTATATCCGTTATAGTACCTGGAAAGGCCAAAGAATGTATTTGGAAGATATTTTGGTAACTGAAAAAAGCAGGGGTAAAGGTTTGGGAAAACTATTGATGGACCGGTTAATTGAAGAAGCAAAAGAAAAAAAATTAAACGCCATCGTTTGGCAGGTATTAGAATGGAACGAACCGGCAATAAATTTTTACAAAAAATACAATGCAGGCTTTGATGCGGAATGGATCAACTGTAGTTTTCCTCTGAGTAAAAATACATGATCACTTATTCAAAAAAAAGAGAAACCAATCAACGTTTCTCTTTCTTTTGAAGTATAATGTTCCTTTAAATTAGCTGGGATTAATCAATATTGGCAACTTTCACTTCTTTGCTGATCTTTTGGATTAGTCCTTGTAATACTTTACCCGGACCGATCTCTACAAATGTATGCGCTCCATTTACGATCATAGCCTGAATGGTTTGCGTCCACCTAACGGCGCCGGTCAGTTGATCTATCAGGTTTTGCTTTATTTCTTCTTTATCCATTACAGGTTTTGCTGTTACGTTTTGATAAACCGGACAGGTTGGATTGTGAAAACTGGTTTTTTCAATAGCCGCTTTTAATTCTTCCTGCGCAGGTTGCATTAATGGAGAATGAAAAGCACCGCCTACAGGTAATATCAATGCTCTTTTGGCTCCAGCTTCTTTCATTTTTTCACAGGCAATTTCTATTCCTTTAATGGAACCAGAAATAACCAATTGGCCGGGACAATTATAATTTGCGGGAACAACTATCTCGCCAGTGTCGTTTTGTATCTCCCGGCATATTTCTTCTACTTTTTCATCAGACAGTGCTAATATTGCCGCCATTGTTGACTGTTGAATATTAATGGCCTTTTGCATTGCCCTGGCACGAATGGAAACCAATTGCAAAGCATCTTCAAAACTAAGTGTACTATTTGCTACCAATGCCGAAAACTCACCGAGTGAATGACCAGCTACCATATCAGGTCTGCCGCTTTCAATATTTCTGTATGCTATAACTGAATGTAAAAAAACTGCGGGTTGTGTTACATCAGTTTTCCTCAGATCATCTTCTGTACCATTAAACATG
Source organism: Chitinophagaceae bacterium (assembly GCA_013696395.1). Lineage (GTDB taxonomy): Bacteria > Bacteroidota > Bacteroidia > Chitinophagales > Chitinophagaceae > JACCYQ01. Next base: position 28,125 of record JACCYQ010000044.1, on the reverse strand, counting down.
ATATCGGAAATGCGAAATCCTAAAGTTTCATTGGCAGATTCGAAAAGTTTTTTTGCAAATGCGTTGTTGTCATAATGTCCTTTACCCATTCCCGGAAATTGAGAACCTTGTCCGGGAAATACATAGGCTTGTTTCATAAATTATATATCTTGATAAAAAAGAACCCGGTAAATACCGGGCTTACAAACATATTATTTTCAACTCAATTTTGAACTAATTAATTTTAGAAATTCACTGCGTGTAGCATTCTTCATAAACTCACCATCAAATGCTGATGTTGTAGTTACCGAATTTTGTTTCTGTACACCCCGCATCATCATACATAAATGCTTGGCTTCAATGACAACAGCCACTCCAAGCGGATTCAGGCTGTCTTTGATGGCTCCCAGGATCTGCGTTGTTAATCGTTCCTGGACCTGCAAACGACGAGCAAAAACATCTACCACCCGGGCCACTTTACTCAAACCCATGATCCATCCGTTGGGTATATAAGCAATATGCGCTTTTCCAAAAAATGGGACCATATGATGCTCACACAAGGAATACAATTCGATATCCTTTACAATGATCATTTCACTGACATTTTCATGAAATTTGGCAGATTCAATGATCGATTTTGCATCCATCTGGTAGCCCTGGGTAAGATATTGCATTGCCTTGGCTAAACGCTCTGGTGTATTCACCAGGCCTTCCCTTTGCGGATCTTCTCCCAACAATTGAATGGTACTGTGATAATTGTCCTTCAATTTATTGGTAACATCCTCATCGTAATGTTCTGTTTTTTTATAAGCCATTTACTATTAATTAAGGTAATTTGATATTTTTTACATTCTATACAACAGCAGGATACTCAACAAAGTTGCGTGGCGTTTCATAAAGTCTAACCTGCATTTGCAATTTTTCATCAATTTTACTTCTTAAAAGATCATAAATGACCATTGCAATGTTTTCCGCTGTTGGATTTAAGCCTTTAAACTCCTTTGTGTCAAGATTTAAATTTTTATGATCAAACCGTTCAATCACTTGCTCTTTTATTAAATCTGACAAAACTTTCATATCCATTACAAAACCCGTTTTAGGATCGGGCATTCCTATCACTTTCACAATCAGGTCATAATTATGTCCGTGGTAATTGGGCAAATTGCACTTGCCAAAAACCTTTTGGTTAGTGGCTGTATCCCACATAGAATTATTTAAACGATGGGCGGCATTGAAACTTTCTTTTCTGAACACCGCTACTTTTTTATCTGTCATGATGATTGATAATACTTTTAATCGCCATAATATTCAACATAAATCCTGGCTGTTTCATATAATTTAATGCAATGCAACTGAACATTTTCCGGAATATGTGGTTTTAACTGCTCCCAAATGCCAACTACAAGATTTTCAGTTGAACACATTTTATTTTTCATAAAATCTACGTCAACATTCAGGTTATGATGATCAAGTTTTTCAATTACATTTTCCTGGATAATTGTACTTAATTTTTTAGCATCATATAAAAATCCCGTTTCAGGATCAGGTATGCCTTTTATTGTTACAAACAATTCATAATTATGCCCATGCCAGTTCTCATTGGCACATTTGCCAAATACCTGCTCATTTTGTTCCCGGCTCCAGGAAGGATTATACAGTTTATGTGCCGCATTAAAATGTTCTATACGGGTAAGATAGACCATTTGATGAAATTTTTGCAAAGGTAGCGGAATCGAAGTTTAGCTTTGATATTGTCGTATGGTTAACTTTGCAGACCATGAATAAGAAAATTGGTATTGTGGCAGCCACTCAAATGGAATTAGCGCCTGTTTTAAATAAGGATCTTCCTGCAAATATCAAAACCTGTGTAACGGGAATTGGAACTGTGGCCACTACTTATAACCTGCTGTTATTCATTCAAAATGAAAAACCTGATTTTCTGATTCAAGCTGGTATTGCCGGATGCTTCAATAAAAAAGTTTCATTATCCTCTTTTTTTGTAATAGAAAAAGATTGCTTTGCTGACCTGGGCGTTATGGAAAACAATGAATGGATTGATATGTTTGATCTTGAATTAATCGGTAAAGATTCGAAACCGTATGAGGATTCATGGTTAATAAATAAGACCCAAACCTCCATTTTTAAAAATGAAAACAGGGCTACAGGTATTACGGTGAATGAAATAACCACAGCAGCCAGTAAAAATAATTCCTGGCTAAATAAATATGAAGCAACGTTGGAAAGCCTTGAAGGTGCAGCCTTTCATTATGTATGCCTGATGCAGGGAATTCCTTTTCTGCAGGTAAGAACTGTATCTAATTATGTTGGAGAAAGAGATAAAAGGAATTGGGAAACCGAGAAAGCCATTCTTCACCTGAATAAAAAATTGCATGATTTGGTTAGTAATTTGCAAAACGATGATATGTTATGAAATTAACCATAGGCATTTCCCCCTGCCCCAATGATACTTTTATTTTTGATGCATTTGTAAATAATAAACTAGATACAGGCGGTATTGAAACGGAAGTTATTTTAGCAGATGTTGAAACCTTAAACCAATGGGCTTTAGAAGGCAAACTGGATATTACCAAATTAAGTTACCCGGCTTTTTTTAATGCGCTGGAAACTTATGAACTTTTAAATGCCGGTGCAGCATTGGGCAAAGGAGTTGGCCCTTTGCTGATTGCAAAGGAATATATAAAAATTGATACAGAAACTTCCGCAACAGTAGCCGTTCCCGGTATTTATACCACTGCTAACTTTTTACTGGAATGTGCTTATCCGCAATTAAAAAATAAGAAACCTTTTTTGTTTTCTGAGATTGAAGATGCGGTTTTAACCGGGCAGACTGACCTGGGTGTTATCATTCATGAAAATCGTTTTACATACCAGCAAAAAGGATTGATCAAAATTGCTGACCTGGGAAGTATCTGGGAAGAAAAAATGAATGCCCCCATTCCACTGGGAGGGATTGCTATAAAAAGAAACCTGGATCAAAAAATAAAATGGAAAATTGATGAATGGATCAGGAAAAGTGTTAAATTATCATTTTCAAATTACCCTGTTATCAGCGATTATGTAAAACAACATGCACAGGAAATGAGTGAAGATGTAATGAGGCAGCATATTGATCTTTACGTAAACAATTATTCTATAGACCTGGGAGAAGATGGGCAGAAAGCCATAAAATTATTTTATGATGTATTTCTACAAAAAGAAAAAACAGAAAAAAACGCTAATCGTTTATTTCTTATTGACTGACATAATCCTTGTTGTATTTCAATAAAAAATGATTATTTATTTCGCGGGTTAATTTATTTGTATAAACCACATCATTACATTGTTGAACCCATTGAAGTCCCCTGATAGCATTGGTTAAAAAAACTTCGTCAGCTTGATCTATATCGAGTTTAGTAAGCGACTTTTCAATTATTAAAAAATCAGCACTTAAATTTTGCAAAAGATACTGGCGGGTAACCCCGGCTACACAACCATCTGATAATGGAGGAGTATGGATTTTCCCTTCCTTAATAATAAAAATATTTGCTTTGGTAGTATCTGCAATATTTAAATCAGTATTTAAAACAATGCAATCATCCCAATTATTATCTATTGCATTTTTTGAAGCCATGACATAAACCAGGAAAGAGGCTGATTTTAAATTTGCAAATGAATCAATTGCTTTAAGGCCTTTGGAAAAAACGCCCATTTGCAAACCCGTTTGGCTCCAGTTGCTAATGTTATTTTGTATTGGCGTGCATTCTATTAAATAATTAAATGGACGTTCCATTTTATCTATTGTACCTTCTCCACTCCATGCCGATAATCTTATTCGAGCATCAACTAATTCATTCTTATCACATAATTTGATAATTTCATTTTTAAGCCAATGCTTGTTTACTGAAGTTGGAAGAATATATTCCAATGTATTTAATCCATTAAAAAAACGATTGAAATGCAGTTCTTTAAATGCAATAGAGCGATTAATAACCTTCATTGTTTCGAAAAGACCATCTCCATATCGGTATGATCTATTTGCCGATAAAAATACCGGTTGATCTTCTGCAAAATAAGAACCATTTACATTTATCAATCCCATAATTAAATAAAAATGCCACAATATACATCATGGCATTTTACAAATATTTCTATTTAAGTGATTATGGTTGTTCCACTATGCCTGCCTTTACAGCATACATTACAAGTCCCGCCATTGATTTTACACCTGTTTTGGTTTTAAGTTTATCCCGGATGGCTTCAACTGTGCGAGGGCTCAGATCAACTATGTCAGCGATTTCTTTAGTACTTTTTTCTTCGCACATTAATTTCAATATCGTAATCTCCTTATCGTTCAGATGCACATCCTGTGGCATAGATGCTTCTACGTTACGTTTGGTCCTTAAACCATTTAATAATGCTTTATTAGTAAGCTCATTGAAGAAAAACTCCTGTTCATGACAAGTACGAATAGCGTCATATATCGTCTCTGAATCAGATTCTTTGGTCAGATATGAGTTGGCGCCAATCTCCATCATCCTGGAAATCATAGAGTGATCATTGTGCATGGAAAGCATAATGACTTTAATATCGGGATAAAGTTTTTTAATTTCTGGTAATGTGGTTAAACCATCCATGATAGGCATCTGAATGTCGAGTAATACTACGTCTGGTTGAATGTGTTTCAGCAGGTTCAGTAGTTGCATACCATTTTCTGCTTCAGCTACCATTTGAATATCTTTCCTGGATGAAAGGAAAGTTTTTACTCCAGCGCGGAAAAGAGCATGATCATCAGCAATGGCAACTTTGATTACGCTATCGGGGTTTTTCATAAGAGGATGTTTTGATTAAAGTACTTCAATGGAACGTTTCTTTCTGCATTTTAGTGTTTATACCCGGTAATTCAGAAAATTTCAGACCGCAAATTGGTAAAATTATAGATGAATCCCTATAGTACTAATACTTAATTTGCTTTCTTCGGAATCTACCGCCAAATTACGTTTGTTTAGTAAATTTACGATACACTAAACAGATTTCCCTTAAAAATAATTGTTGATTTACCTGGTAACTAAGTAAAAACCATAAGGTGGAAAAAGAGAGTAACTTCTATTGTTTTGCTTTAAAAGACAAAATACCTTTAAGGTCCTTAAAAATAATTTTTAATTTCTGGTTACAGTTTTTTTAAGCATACGCCCGTTTTTAAATTCCAGATCCTTTATGAATGTTTAAGAGCTCTAAACTTTCTCCGCAACAATATAAATTCGTGGCTCTCCCAGTGTAAACTTTTTTCTTCCCGGAATACTTTCGGCTGAAATTAGCCTGTATCCCGATTCATTTAACATCGTTTCCATTTCAGCTAAACTAAAAATGTAATCTATTGCCTTCTTTATTTCTTTTGTACCATCAGGTTTGATAAAAGTATTGATTGTCTCAATTCGTGTTGGTTGAAATAGATATTCACTTTTAGTTTCCACTATTATGTCGCCAGCTTTGCCGGAATGTTCTGAAATAAAATCTTTGATAGCGATTTCAGCAATTGACCACGAATTAATCAAAAGCTTTCCGTTTTGTTTTAAATGATGGTGAATGTTTGAAAGTATTTTGGATGTGCCATATTTATCGAAAAAATTAATACTGTTGCCCATACATATGGCAAGATCAAATTTTTGAGTCGATTTAAAATCAAGCGCATTTTGCTGAATACATGTGACAGGTAAATCCTCCTTCCTGGAAGTATTGGATAGTTCATTAATATAAGCAGAGAGATTATCAACGGCGGTTACCTGGAAACCTGCCCGGGAAAGTCCAATTGCATGCCGTCCGAATCCACACATTATATCAAGTATTTTTGAATCTGGCTGAAGATTTGCGCAATCTATCATAAACGCAACTTCATTATCTGTCAATTTTTGAGGTATTATTTGTTTCCAGATGTCCTTATAGATTCCATCAAAATATATATCGTTTACATCATGGACATCAGTTGCATTCATGATTAAAAATTTAGAAGCGATTATACAGTTAGTAAGATTAATTAATCAATTTGTTCCGGGAAGCATACATGACCAGACCTGCAATGGTTTTTGCACCTACTTTTTGTTTCATATTTTGCCTGATCGTTTCAATTGTACGTGGACTTAAGAATACTTCTTTTGAAATTTCTTCTGTGGTTTTATCCTCAGATATAAGTTTTAAAATTTTTACCTCTTTTTCCGAAAATTTGATCGGGTTAGGATAAAACTGGCGAACTGATTTTTTACTCTGTAATTTTAATAACACCGCTTTATTCACCAGGTCGTTAAAATAAAAATCATCATTTACACAAGTAAGAATAGCTTTGTATATCTCATCCGGATCAGTTGTTTTGGTCAAATATGCATTAGCGCCCATTTCCATCATTTTTGTAATCATTTCCTGATCATCATACATAGTTAATACGATTATTTTAACACTTTCATATTCCTTTCTGATTAAACCAATCGCATTTATACCATCCATTTCCGGCATTCGTATATCCATTAATAATACATCGGGCTGTTTTATCTGAAGTTTATGCATTACATCTTTACCATCCTCCGCTTCCCATAAAATTTGAAGGTAATTTCTATCTTTTAAAGCCATCCTAATACCATCACGAAAAATTTTATGGTCATCTGCTATAGCTACTTTAATTATTTGCTGGGAAGTCATGGTTAATTTGGTTTATGCAGGTCTAAAATCGAGCAAAAGTACGCATTTTGTAGTGCTATGTTAATATTTTTAAAAGTAAGTTATTCATTTTCACCAAATAAAGAAATAAAATAAAAATGATAGTATAGTAAATTTACTAGGCCATTCATCGTAAAAATTCCCCAGGCAATTTTATAATATTGAAATTATTGGAAACAATCTCAGCTTCAACAATGTTCTATTGCATATCGATTGTAAAATGAGAATCTTTATATAGCTGCGCTTTAAAAATAGGAACTCCCCCTTTTAAAATTGCAGCATGGTTGTCCACAACTGTGCATAAACTCTTCAAAAAAATTAAAAATAACTCAAGTTTAAAGTAAATATCCATTGTATTTTTACTAAATTCGCTGCGTGTAATTACCCATTTTATTAGGGTAAGTTTACTTCGAAAATCTCTCATAATCGCTACAGTAAAGGGTTTGAGGCATTATTAAGGGTTTTCACCAATGTGTTAGCCCATTGATTAATAACCATTTAAAGGCAAATTTTGAGTTAGAAATATTTCTGGACAATCAAAAAAAACTTGATTATGAAAAAGAATTCACGTATGGTGGTAGTAAGGGAAGTAATTCCAATTTTTACCTGGAACGATTAATTCCTTTAAAAGTTATTAACAGATAAAAGGTTTTTCTATATTTGGAGAAATTATCCAACTATAGAAAACCTTTTATTTTATATTGCCGCCCTTTCTGACGCTCTTCCTCTACTTCTTTTTATTTTTTATTTTTCCAAAAATAAGGATAACATAAGTTTATGGATTCTTGTTATATATATTCTCCTCTCTATAATAATTATACAGGCAGATTTATTTCTACCATCATCGATCACTCACTTTCTCGTTAGTTTAACCACTATATCTGAATATATTCTTTTCATTTTATTACTTTGGCTAAACATCAAAAATCCAAAAGTCAAGAAGATAATAATTATTATATCAATACTATATATAATATTTTCATTTTTTTATGCATTGACGGTAGAAATCAAAACTATAGACACCATTCCTATTGGTATTGAAACCATTATCATTCTAACATTTTCCTTTTATTTTTTGTATGAAAGAATGAATGAACCGACTACTGACCTCATTTACAACGACTACCGTTTCTGGATCGTATTGGGTATGATCATTTACCTGGCAGGATCCTTTTTCATTTACATCTTTTCAGACCAGGTAGACAGAAACCTCTTCAATAAATATTTATCCTTAACCTATATATTTTATGCATTAAAGAATATCTTGTTCACCCTTGGTATATTAATATATGTACGCAGTGAACCAATAAAACAAAGAAACAAAAAAGAAACTTTACCTTTTTTAGACATAAATTAAAACTAACTCTACCACCACCAACCACCACCTACCACTATGTTCTTTTTGCAAGCTTCAAATACATCCGGAATATCCATGGTACTTTTTATAGGTACGCTTGGTATGCTGGTGCTTACAATAGGGCTTATCATGTTTATCATTTTTCATCAGCGTAAAGTAATCCGTTACCAGAACAAACTTCAACAAATGGAGCATGAACAACAAAAAGTTCTTTTAAATGCATCCATCAGACTACAGGAAGAGGAACGGCAACGAATAGCCGCTGATTTACACGATGATGCCGGCCCTTTATTAGCAACAGCGCGTTTATACTTAAATGAAAATCTGGTAAACCAGGATAAAGCCACACAACTTCAATCCATTTATCAGGCCCGCCAGATTCTTGATGACACTATTCAATTGGTTAGGAATATCAGTCATAGCCTGATGCCACCAACGCTTAAAAATTTTGGGCTGGAGTCAGCTGTTAATGACCTGTTTCAAAAAATAAGCGGATCAGGAAGTATTAATGCAAGCAGTCGTTTTCATGATTATAAGGAAAGATTAAAACCAGAAAAAGAATTAATTGTTTTCAGGGTGGTACAGGAATTAATAAATAATATTTTAAAACATAGTAGTTCCAGTTTTATACATTTAACGCAGAACTCTCATGGCGATAAATTCTTTTTACGTATACACCATGATGGAAGAGGAATCATTCAATCTGATTTCGATAAATTAAATAAAAGTCATATCGGGTTAGGTTTGAAAAACATCAGCAGCCGGTTGAAAGTGGCACATGGATCAATCAACTTTGAAAAAGATGTGTCTCAAACTTATTACAAGGTAACACTTGAAATACCAAAGGATCATCCTTATAATCATGATTAAATTTTTATCTTTGATCCTTATGTGAAAACTATGGAAAGTATTAAAGTTGCCATTGCAGATGATCATAAAATTTTCAGGAAGGGGGTCATTCTTTCACTTCGTCCATTTACCAATATTAAATTTGTTCAGGAAGCTGAAAATGGTGAAGATCTTTTAAATGGTATAGCTGTTTCGCAACCAGATGTAGTTTTAATGGATCTGCGCATGCCTACAAAAGATGGTATTGAAACAACTAAGGCTTTAAGCAAATTATACCCAAATATCCATATTATAGTTTTGAGCATGTATGAAGATGAACGGTTTGTTTATCACCTCATGGAAAATGGCGCTAATGGATACTTGTTAAAAAATGCGGAGCCCCAGGAAATCAGGCGGGCCATTATGGAAGTTTTTGAAAAAGGGTATTACCTGAATAATTTTGTGAATCGAATTCTCTTGAAAAAATCTCACGCCCGGCAAAAAGTAGTTCCAAGCCTGAATAATGAAATTACCTTAAGTGATAAGGAAAAAGATGTACTTCGCTTTATTTGCATGGAATTTACCGCCCAGGAAATTGCAAAAAAGATGGAGATAAGTCCCCGAACCGTAGAAGCAATTAAAGACCGGTTAATGGAAAGATTTGGAAGTAAGAATACTGCAGGCCTGGTATTTTTTGCTGTAAAAAATAACCTGATAGATTAAATATTCATTTCAGGTACTTCACCTTCAACAATAAGTTTACCTGCGGTTTTAGATTTTATTTCATCTACACTAATACCTGGAGCTCTTTCAAGCAATTTAAATCCATCCGGAGTTACTTCTAAAACTGCCAAATCTGTTATTACTTTTTTTATACACTTTACACCAGTTAATGGCAATGTACATTGTGATAATAATTTCGATTCGCCCTTTGGGTTAGTATGCATCATTGCAACAATGATATTTTTTGCACTGGCAACAAGATCCATTGCCCCACCCATACCTTTAACCATCTTACCTGGAATTTTCCAATTAGCTATATCTCCCTGTTCACTTACTTCCATTGCACCTAAAACAGTGAGGTCCACTTTTCCGGCCCTGATCATGCCAAAACTTTCAGAACTGTCAAAGAAAGAACCTCCGGGTAAGATACTAACTGTTTCTTTACCCGCATTGATAAGATCAGCATCAACTTCCTCATTTGTAGGATATGGCCCTATACCTAACATGCCATTTTCGCTCTGTAACATAATACTGATTCCTGAAGGAATATAACTGGCCACAAGTGTGGGAATACCAATGCCTAAATTAACATACATCCCATCTTCCAGTTCCTGCGCAATGCGTTTGGCTATACCATATTTATCCAATGCCATATTGAATGATTTAAAGTAGTTGTTCTATTTAATTCCTTTCGATCCTTGTTGTTACTTTTTCAATTCTTTTTTCATAATCCTTTCCCTGGAAAATGCGGTGAACATAAATTCCGGGAACATGAATCTGATCAGGGTCCATATCTTCAGGTTCAACCAGATGTTCCACTTCAGCAATCGTTATAGTTCCTGCCTTAGCCATAGATGTAGAGAAATTTCGAGTAGTCTTTCTGAAAATAAGGTTACCAAACCTATCTCCCTTCCAGGCTTTTACAATAGCAAAATCTGCATGCAGCGCATGTTCCATTAAGTATATTTTTCCGTTAAATTCCCGGCTTTCTTTTCCTTCCGCAACTTCAGTTCCATATCCTGCAGGTGTATAAAAGGCAGGAATACCCATTCCAGCCATTTGGATCCTGGTTGCCAAAGTTCCTTGCGGAATCAAATCTACTTCCAGTTCATTATTTAATAATTGCCTTTCAAATTCAGCATTTTCACCAACATAAGAACTCATCATTTTTTTTATTTGCCGGGTTTTTAATAATAATCCTAATCCGAAATCATCTACTCCGGCATTGTTAGAAATACAAATCAACTCTTTCACACCTTTATTAACAAGAGCATTGATAGAATTTTCAGGAATACCACACAATCCAAATCCACCAAGCATAATAATGGCTCCATTTTGGATATCTTTTACGGCCTCCGCAGCATTAAAAACAGTTTTGTTCATTTGCCTTTATTTAAATAAAATTAATTCTCCTATAAAAATTTGAAGATAATTTTTTTTGGCCTGAGTTGAAAAGATTAATCAATAATTCTTAATAAGTAAACACTGATGCGTTCTTCTCTACAATCGCATTTAACACAGCATTACTATTGAAGGTAAATGATATTAATACTAAAAGCTTTGAGTAGTATCTCGCTTTTTATCAGCCTTTATTTTTACAGGCATAGACCCTTGTATATTTTCTTCATCCGGGATAGCGTCAATTAATTCTCTTTTATCAGCACGGGAATGCAGGCTATCCATAATCGGTTTTAAGATTTTCGGGTTTTGTTCGTAATATTTTAAGCTTCTTTCAAAAGTAACTTTTGATATTTCATGCAATTCGAAAACTTTCTCATACATTTTTAAAGATTCCATTTTTCTGTTTAGAGATGTATCTCTCAAAACATAACTTACAAGGAATTCATCGGCCCTTATCATATCCCATAAAACAATCTGCATTTTTTCTGGAGATAAAATTTCTTCAGGTGGATTACTATCCTTGCAAGCACAAATAAATATCAGGAAAAAAAAAAGTAGATATTTCATGTGATTATTTTTGAACCATTCATCTTTGATATATTCCTGAATAGATTGATTGCACAGAGATTAATTGTTTTTTTATTTCAGATCCTTATAAACCCCGGAATTTGAAATATCCAATTTTAATAAAAGTTCCCTTGCTCTTATTTTCAGGTCTGTATTTGCTTTACTAAAAACTTTAACCAGCTCATTACTTTTTCCCTGGAAGAATACCTGCATAAACATAGAATTCGGATTATCTGTTTGCACCGTATTAAGATAATTCAATCCATTAAGTATTTCCAAACGACCTGTTTTTTCATCTTCGTAGAAAGCGTCCATTCCTTTGCGATAGTAAGTATACAGCGCATCATGAATCAAAGCAAACCGATTATTGTTTAAATTTTCTGCCAACCAATAACGATTTCGCATTCCATCAAAAGGTTTCCATCCGGCAACATCCCGACCTTCAGGTGCATTATTTACAATATTGAGTGCCTTTTTAAAATACACATCGCCTGCCCTTAAAGCGAATGCATCATAGTCCAAACCAAGAATAATATTTACATAATAGGCCAGGATTGCGGTTAAATTAGCAGCGACAGGATCGTTTCCCTGTATCCTGTTTTCATTGAATTCCAATGGTTGAAATTCCTGGTACCGAAACACTACATTATCATCCTGAAAATTAATAAGAGGGGATGAATAAGTAGAATTATAGACAGGTCTTGCTGCCTGTATGGTTAAAGTGGCCCGATATATATTTGATCCAAGTTCCTGATCGATATTCAAAAAAAAACTACAATCAATTTTTTCATTCGGCAAATATGCATCTGTAGTCCATTTACGATTATTCAAAAAATCATATATGGATGTTTGCAATGTATTAAAGATTTTTTTATCAACCTGGGTACTAACGCGGTTGGCTAAAACGGTAACCCTGGCCTGTAGTTCCTGGGAATGCCCGGTAACAACAAACCCCGCCATGAAAAATGTAAAAATTATTTTTTTAAGCATAATACAAATCTATTATGGTATTAACGATATCTTTTGCAACATCTTGCTTACTTCGGGTTTCAAATCGCCATTCACCTCCATTTTTATCAAAAACGGTTACTTTATTTGTATCTCCGCCAAAGCCAGCTCCCTCATCTTTCATTGAATTCAGAATGATCATATCCGCTTTTTTGGCCATTAATTTTTCTTTTGCATGCTGAATTTCATTATCAGTTTCCAATGCAAACCCAACTACCACCTGGTTTTTATTTTTCATTTCTCCCAGGCGCTTCAAAATATCTTTAGTCTTTTTGAATTCCATGGTAATAGAATCTTCCTTTTTTTTGATTTTAGATGATTCGGTAGTTACGGGTGTATAATCTGCAACGGCTGCCGCCATAATTGCAATATCCATTTGATTAAATTCTAAAATGCAGGCATCGTACATTTCTTCTGCCGTCTTTACATGAGAAACATTTAATCCATCCATTTTGAAAGGTTGTTGAACTGGCCCTAAAACAAGTTTAACTTCAGCACCCTGGCCTCTTAGTTCATGGGCTAATGCAATGCCCATCTTTCCCGATGAATGATTACTAAGAAAGCGAACAGGATCCAGGGGCTCATTTGTGGGACCAGCTGTAACCAAAGCTTTTTTTCCCTTTAACGGCAAAACCGGATTAAAAAAATTTTCTAAAAAATGGAGAATATTTTCCGGCTCCCCCATCCGGCCATCACCAAATAACCCGCTGGCCAATTCTCCTTTATCTACAGGAATCACATGATTACCATAAGATATAATCGTATGGATGTTTCTTTTTGTTGATGGATGATGCCACATATCTTCATCCATAGCAGGCGCAACCACAATAGGGCAGGTAGCGGACAAATAAACAGCCATTAATAAATTATCACAAATACCATTAGCCATTTTAGCTAATGTATTACAGCTTAACGGTGCTATAAGCATTAAATCAGCCCAACGCCCAAGCATTACATGATTTTCCCATTCATCCCCTGAAAATATTTCACTCAACACTTTATTTTTGGAAAGTGTAGAAAGTGTAAGAGGCGTTACAAAATCTTTAGCGGATGGTGTTATTATCACTTTTACTTCAGCCCCGGCTTTTATCAATAAACGAGTGATAATAACGGCTTTATATGCGGCAATACTCCCGCTAATTCCTAATAATATTTTTTTATCCTTTAGCATCAACATCAAAAATAATATTAACCCGATAAATACAAAAGCGACCTGCATGCAGATCGCTTAAACAAATTTATCGGAACCAGTAATAATTAGCTGAATAATTCATCTTCATTTTTCCGGAAAAATATTTTGTCTTCATAAAACTCCTGGGTAGCTAATAAAGCAGGGTTTGGCATTCTTTCATAGGCTCTTGAAATTTCGATCTGCTCCTTATTTTCATGAATTTCTTCCAGGCTATCAGTATGACTGGCAAATTCTTCCAGTTTATTATGCAATTCTTCACGTAAAGAAATGTTTATCTGGTTAGCCCTTTTTGCAATTATGGAGATAGAACCGTACAAATTTCCGGTTTTAACTTTCAAATCATTCAGGTTACGGGTTTCAACATTATTTCCAGTACTGGAACTCAATTGTCTTCTAAGTCTGCTCATTGATTAGTGTTTTAAGATTGTTTTGAGACAAATTTATAAATACCTCTATTTCTTTAACTAATTTACTTTCAGGAAAACGGTCCATAAAATCATTGGCCACTTCTATTACTTTACTAAATCTTTCTTCCTTTTTTCCAGCCACACTCATTTCAGCGTAACGAAAGTACGAACGAACTTCCATTAATTTATAAGAATCAGAACTCTCAGATTCAGGATAAGCATCCAGGAGATTACTGAATGAAACTGCAGCTGCTTTAAATTGGCCAATATCAAAATATAATTGAGCACTTTTAAAGTCTTTGATTTCCAGTTTCTTTCGGGCCTCGTCAATAATAGCATTTGCTTCTGGTATACGGGTTGAACCTGGATGCGTATTAATAAATATTTGCATCATATTCATGGCCCTAATTGTATTAGTCTGGTCAAGTTCAGGTTTAGGTGATTGCAGGTAAAAAGTATAAGCCCGCATATAATCAATTTCTTCAGCCCTGGCACTATTCGGAAAAATTTCGAGATATGTTTTGAAAAGATTTTCAGCGTTCATATAATCCCGCTGATAATAAGCCGTATATGCGTATTTATAATAAATGTCTTCAAATTCCTTTTCAGCCTTAAAGAAAGGCATTACATCTTCGTAAATCTGTTGAGCATAATTATATTTCTTCTTTGCATAATACTGTTCTGCCATCCTCAACTTATAATGAGGATCCTTATTTTTCAAAATCTTATTGATACCGCCACAACCGGCTAACAGGGAAAAGACTAAAATAGCTATAATATATCTCATAAAGGCGGGCAAAGTTAAAGAATCCCGGCAAATCTTTAGAAAAAAAAGAAGTAGCCCAAAAAGACCTAGTTAAGATTTTGATAAAGCACAAAAAAGAAGCCCTCCACAACGGAGGGCTTCGAATAAATATTAAAAGAAGCTATTAGTTTCTTCTCAGGTTTGGATGTGGAGCTGGTACCGTATTTGGACCTTCTTCACCAGCTGATGCTGCACGCAGATCAACCGTGTTGCAATCACCACCGTCCTGGCCATAGTTAAAGATAAAACGATTAGCACTGATGCCTTCTCTCTCAACCATGTGATTAATTACAGCATTTACCCTATCCCAACTTCTTTGTTGTTGTTGTTTATTAGATGAGCAATACCCAATCACAACAACGTTACAAGCTGGATTGTTGCGCATACGGGCTGCAACACTTGCCAGTAAGCTGGAAGCATCGTTATTTACAGTAACACCACTACCAGAGAAAGTAACGCTTGGTAAAGCTCCTAATGCAGCAGAGCATTCACCACCGCCTGCTACCATATTCTTGCAACATTCAGGATCAGGGCACTTACCTACACCATCTGCATCAACAGGTTGGCAATAAGTAGGAGTAATCAATTCTTTATCCAGGCAATCTGGTACACCGTCACCATCAGTATCTAAACTCACACCGTGTGTATCAACTGGGCAACCTTCAGGAGTTTGTTCCTGGTCAAACTGATCAGTTACACCATCACCATCAGCATCAGGTAGAACTGGCTTTGGTAAACGCATCAACCGAGGATTACGAATCTCGCTGTAAGCATAATCCAGAGGATTAAGCCACCATAAAGGTTCAACAGCCCTTGCTCCAAGGTTAAAGTTTAAACCTAAAGTTGTATAATGATAAGTATCGTAATCACGAGTTAATACAGGATTGTTAGGTGTTTGTTCTGCCCAACGCTGACCATCTAAAAGGTCATCTTTAGTAGTTGTAAACCTGTATTCCAGTGCCAAATTAATGCGGTTGCTTAATTTTAAAGCTGCGCCTGCACCAACGTGTCCTACTGGTTTAAAAGTATCACCAAATAACTTAGGGCGACGATCGCCGTGGTTTTGAGCTTCTGTTTCATAAGAATCATCCATTAAGGATTTCAATTGGTCGCGGGTATCTTTACGATTTTCGTAAACACCACCATTAACGCCTGAAAAATTATAAAGTCCGCCATTTTCATTACGTGCATTAATACGTGCATCATAAATTGTAGCTCCTAAACCTGCAAATGCATAAACATTAAAACCGGTTTTAGCTTTATGAAAACGAATATTATTTAAGGTAATGATACCTTCTAATGCAAGATCCTGAACTTTGGTTTTGTAGTTATAAAAAACATTTCCGGTATAACCGTTCCAGGCCTCATTGGCACTATAGTTACCAGAAGGAACCCAGTTTAAACCACGTGCTGACGCATACATGTATTGTAATCGTGCTGAAAATACATAACCAAAGGCTTTACGAACGTGAGCGCCGAAACCATATCCGGGTCTCGAAGCAACATCACTGCTCAAAGCGAAATGTCCGCCTTTAATACCCACCTCCCACATATTTCGGGGTTTTGCCGGGTAGTTGTATGTACCATTTAAAAACTCTGTGTGCTGAGGCATCCTGCTGGTGGGAACCACCGAGGAATCCGCTGCATCATAACCGGTAGTTTGTGAAAAACCAGCTGATGCAAACAGGCAGATAATTCCTGCCAGAAGACTGTACTTTTTGCTTGCCATAACTAAAAATTAATAGAAATTTACGTTAAACTATGTCCAAATTATACGCAAAAATATAAATTGACAACTAATAACCAAATTTTTTAAATTTGAACATCGTTGAATTTCATATGATTTGCCGGAGTGATAGTCAATTTTAAGTACCTTTTTGCTGCACGTCTGCCACTTTATTTTTTTGCTCCGTATCTTTCCGCGCATATATTATGCAACTTCCCACATCGCTTATTAAGGACGAATTAAAGATCTTTGAAGCCAGATTCAAGGACGCTGTAAAGAGTCATACTCCTATGCTGGACCGCATTATGCGGTACGTTGTCAAAAGAAAAGGTAAACAACTTCGACCCATGTTTGTGTTTTTGGCAGCCAGGCTATGTGGAACTGTAAATGATTCAACTTACCGGGCGGCTTCCCTGGTTGAGATTTTACATACCGCAACCCTGGTTCACGATGATGTTGTTGACGATTCGTTGGAACGCAGGGGCTTTTTTTCAGTATATGCCCTCTGGAAGAACAAAGTTTCTGTTTTGGTGGGGGATTATTTGCTGGCAAAAGGACTTTTACTCTCCCTCGACCATAATGATTATGAAATACTCCATATACTTTCAACAGCTGTTAGGAAAATGAGCGAAGGGGAATTGCTTCAAATGGAAAAATCAAGGTCCCTTAATTTAAATGAAGACATTTATTTTGAAATTATTCGAAATAAAACTTCTTCTTTATTGGCTTCAGCTTGTGCAGCAGGCGCCTGGTCAACCAGCAATGACAAGAAGATAACTGAAAAAATGAGGCTGTTTGGAGAAAATATAGGAACAGCTTTTCAAATAAAAGATGACCTGTTCGATTATTCAACCAATAATGTAGGAAAACCAACCGGCAATGATATCAAGGAAAAAAAGCTGACACTTCCACTTATTTATACATTAAACAATATCGACAAAGAAAGCCGCTCCAAAATGATCTACATCATTAAAAATGAGAACAAGAAAAAAGAAAAAGTACAGTTTGTAATAAACAAAGTGATAGAAGCAGGCGGAATTACTTATGCTGAAGAGAAAATGAATTTTTATAAACTGGAAGCCATGAACATTTTAAAAGAATTTCCAGAATCCGAGATCAGGACCGGGATGGAAGAATTGGTTGGATACGTTACCGATAGAAAGTATTAAATTCAAATATCATTTTGTTGCTTGTGGAAAAAAGATGGAAAATACTAACTGCTGATGCCGTAAAAAGTGCATCTCTTCATGAATCATTAAAGATCCACAAAGCACTCGTTAATATTTTAGTTCAACGTGGTATCAATACTTTCGATGAAGCAAAAAATTTCTTCAGACCACAACTATCTGACCTGCATGATCCATGGTTGATGAAAGACATGCAGAAAGCAGTCACACGCATCTGCCAGGGCATTGAAAAGAATGAAAAAATCTTAGTTTATGGTGATTATGATGTAGATGGTACCACCTCTGTGGCTTGCATGTATCGTTTTATTTCCAACATCCATTCGCAAGTTGATTTTTACATTCCACACCGATACCGGGAAGGTTATGGTGTTAGCAAAGCAGGGATTGATTTTGCCAAAGAAAACGGATTTACACTGATCATTTCCCTTGATTGCGGAATTAAAGCCGTTGACCTGATACAATATGCCGCTGATCTGGGAATTGATTTTATCGTTTGCGATCATCATTTACCGGATGACATTTTACCAGCGGCAGTTGCCATTTTAAATCCCAAACAAAAAGATTGCGATTATCCTTATAAAGAATTATGTGGTTGCGGTGTTGGTTTTAAATTAATCACTGCGCTTGCACAAGCTTTAAATATTCCCATAGAAAATACATATGAATACCTGGATCTCGTTGCCACAGCCATTGCAGCAGACATTGTGCAAATGACCGGCGAAAACAGAATTCTTGCATATTTTGGGTTACTGAAAGCAAATGAAAAACCGAACAGTGGAATTAAAGCTTTAAGTTTTTTAAGCGGACTAAAAGATGAACTACATATCACCAATCTAGTTTTCATGATTGCTCCTCGGGTAAATGCTGCAGGAAGAATGGATGATGCTAAAAAAGCGGTGCAGATGTTTGTAAGTGAAACTTATGAAGAAGCACTTTCCTATGCGGAAATGCTGCACAGTGATAATACCGACCGCAAAGAAGCAGATAGCACCATTACCAATGAAGCGCTTGCTTTAATATTGGAAAATAAAGATCATGCAACCCGAAAATCAACAGTTGTTTTTAAATCTCATTGGCATAAAGGTGTGGTGGGTATTGTTGCTTCGCGGTTGATAGAACATCATTACCGGCCCACTATCGTATTAACGCAATCAGGTGATGTTGTTGCAGGTTCAGCCCGAAGTGTTTCCGGGTTTAATGTGTATGAAGCCATACACCAGTGTAAAGATCTTTTAGTTGGATATGGCGGACATTTTTATGCTGCTGGAATAACTATGAAACCTTACAATGTGGAAGCTTTTCAACGTCGTTTTGAAGAAGTAGTTTCCGGAAGTATTACTGATGATCTTTTAATTCCCGAGGTAGTGGTTGATGCTGAAATTCAACTCAGCGACATCAATCCCACTTTTTTAAATATCATCAACCAAATGGAACCTTTTGGTCCGGAGAATTTGCGACCTGTATTTATCGCCCGAAAAGTTTATGATACGGGATTCTCAAAAATTGTTAAAGAAAAACATATCCGTTTTGTGCTGAAACAAAACAATGTAACGTTAACGGGTATAGGTTTTTGCCTGGCTCATAAATTTTCATTACTTCAAAAAAATCAGCCACTGGATATTCTTTTTACGTTGGATGAAAATGAATGGAACGGCCAAATAACGATCCAGTTAAAAATGATCGATCTCAGGCTTTCTGAAAATTAAAACGTGTCGCGAGCAACCCGTTTTAAAATATTCATTTGGAAAATAATAGAACACCTATTTATGATTGTATAATCTTCGGTTCTTCTTTTCCTTCCATTAATTCAACACTGCGGCTAATGAAATTTGTAAGATCGCTACCTTTCAATAATCCTTGTGATAATAATGCAAGATCTGCCAGGTTATTAACCATTTTTTCCTGTTTTTCTTTGGTTGATTCCTGCAATATGTTTTTATAAACAGGATGATTACCATTTACCGTTAGCGTTACTTCATCTGGCATTTCTCCGTACCATTTCATTCCATCCCCACCCATAGAAGCCATGTCTTTCATCCTGCGCATAAATTCACTCCGTGTTGCAACAACCGGTGATGTGCCAGCACTTAATCCTTTCACTTCAACCTTTACCGTTAATGCTGGTTTCTTGATCTCAAATAAATTCTTCAATAATTCCTCTTCTTCTTTATTCAAAATCGATACTGACGATTCGGAAGCATCGATCAGGTTTTCAGCAATTTCTGAATCCACTCTTTTAAAGGTCACATCTTCCCATTTCATTTCCATATTGTTAATGAATGCGGAATCGACAAGTGTTTCCATTTTCACCACTATATAACCCTTTTCCTGTGCAGCTTTAATATAACTGTCTTGTTCTACTGGTTGTGTAGTATATATTACAACCAGTTTCCCTTCCTTGTTTTTTTGCAATGCTTCGGTTGCAGTCCGATATTCTTTCAGTGTATAAAAAGTTGAAGATGCTGCATCCTGCATCACCAGGAACTTGTTTGCCTTCTCCTGAAATTTATCATCTGTCATCATACCATACTTAACAAACAGCCCGATGTCTTCCCATTTCTCTTCAAATTCCTTCCGGTTGCTTTTAAATATTTCTTCCAGTTTATCTGCTACCTTTTTGGTAATATGCGAATTGATCTTGCGAACATTTGGATCACCCTGCAAGTAACTTCGGCTAACATTCAACGGTATATCCGGTGAATCAATTACGCCATGTAATAACATTAAAAATTCAGGAACAATTTCTTTCACTTCGTCCGTAACAAAAACCTGGTTGCTGTACAACTGGATCTTATCTTTCTGTATTTCAAAACTCTTTTTAATTTTTGGGAAATAAAGAATACCCGTCAGGTTAAATGGATAATCAACATTCAAATGAATCCAGAAAAGCGGTGCTTCTGAAAATGGATAAAGCTCTTTATAAAAGTCCTGGTAATCCTGTGTGGTTAATTCGGATGGTTTTTTTGTCCAGGCCGGATTTGTATTGTTGATTTGTTTGTCTTCAAAAAATATTGGAATGGGCAGGAAACGGCAAAAACGATTTAAAATATGCCTGATTCTGTCTGCTTCTAAAAATTCCTGGCTTTCTTCATTGACATGTAAAACAACACTGGTTCCCCTTTCCGCTTTTTCAACTTCCTCAATAACATATTCAGGACTTCCATCACATTCCCAACGGGCGGCAGGAGCATCCTCTTCATAAGATTTTGAAAAAACTTCCACCTTGTCACTCACCATAAAAGCGGAATAAAATCCCAGTCCGAAGTGACCGATAATATTGGCTTCATTCTCTCCCTTATATTTTTCCAAAAACTCTTCTGCACTGGAAAATGCCACCTGATTCAGATACTTATCCATTTCTTCGGCAGTTAAGCCAATGCCAGAATCTGCAATAGTGAGTGTTTTATTTTCTTTGTCCAGGATGATATCGATGCGCAATTCACCTAATTCGCCTTTCACTTCTCCGGCAGATGATAGTGTCTTTAGTTTGCGGGTAGCATCCACCGCATTACTAACAAGTTCTCTTAAAAAAATTTCGTGGTCGCTGTATAAAAACTTTTTAATGATCGGGAAGATATTCTCTGTATGAACCCGTATGGCACCTTTCTGCATAAGATTTTTTTTCTGCTTAGGTTCAAAGAAGGTGCCAGTCCAAAAATTTAATAATAAACGGTAAATTTGGCAGTATGGCTGAAGTAGCGTCGCGTTACTGCAAAAAACATGGATTTAAGGTCTTTATTTCCCCTCATAACCCCTATCTTTGCCGCCCCAAAGTCTGAACCAGGAAGGTATACATCTGTTTTTCTGACTGGCTAAAGGGAATTTTTTATTTTTAAAACACTATCAGCAAATGAACAATTATGAATTGATGGTGATTTTTACCCCGGTTCTTAGCGATGATGAATTTAAATCAGCGCTGAAAAAATACACCGGTTACATCACCGAAAATGGTGGTGAAATCGTTTCAGAGAATCCATGGGGATTAAAATCACTGGCTTATCCTGTTGATAAAAAAACCACAGGTTTATACTGGGTTTTAGAATTCAGGGGGCTATCCGACTTCAATGAAAAGCTGAAAATTCAGCTTTTACGTGACGAAAGTGTACTTCGTCACCTGCTTTGCAAACTCGATAAATACGCCGTCGAGTACAATGCTAAAAAGAGAAGTGGCGTACCGACAGGAACCGAAAAAGCAGTTGAATCTTAAGTTATGGCAAAAGCTAACGAAATAAAATACCTGACCGCTATACGTAGCGATAAAAGGATTAAGAAATACTGCCGGTTCAAAAAGTATGGCATCCGTTATATTGATTATAAGGATGTTGAATTTTTGAAAAAATTCCTGAACGAGCAGGGTAAAATTTTACCCCGCCGTTTAACCGGTAACTCATTGAAATTTCAACGCAAAGTGTCTGATGCGGTTAAAAAAGCCCGTCAAATGGCATTATTGCCTTTTGTAACAGATCTTTTAAAGTAAAACCTCACCCTAACCCTTCATTAGGGGACAGTGAATTTCACTGGGGTGGTAAAACTTAAAACATGGAAGTAATCCTGACAAAATATGTAGATACCCTGGGTGCTGTTAATGACCTGGTGAAAGTAAAAAGTGGCTATGCCCGTAATTTCCTGATCCCGCAATTAATGGCTATTGAAGCTACTCCCGGCAATAAAAAGCAATTGGAAGAGAGGCTGAAGCAGGTTCGTAAGAAAGAAGAAAAAATGCTGGCGGAGATCAATAATGTAAAAGCTAAACTGGCTGAAGCGCCATTGAAAATTGGTGCTAAAACCGGAACAAGCGGAAAGATCTTTGGCAGTGTAACCCCATTACAAATCAGCCGCGCTATTATGGAGCAGAAAGGCTACCAGATCGATCGCAAAAAGATCTCTATACCTGATGAAGTAAAGGAAGTGGGAACATATAAAGCAACGATCGATTTTGGCAGCAATCAATCAGCCGAAGTTGAATTTGAAGTGGAAGGTGAATAATTCTCTTTCTAAAATTATCCTTAAACCCCTGGTAAATCCGGGGGTTTTTTATTTCTATATTGGATTAATTCTTTACCAATCAGTTCATATTAAACTTTTATGTACGGGCATATCTTCATTTACATTGAATTTCAATGTCAATAAGCCATCAAAAAATGAATTTGTTGTTCATGAAATAATCTTATTTTCGTGGTGTTTAGTGTTCTTTACAGTTACTGATAATCTCAATTGAACGTTTCGTAAATGTTTTGAGCAAGTTGTAATTGTATTAACAATTTCTTTTTTTTAAATTTTTTCTCAAAATGAACATTTACGTAGGAAACCTGAGTTGGAGCCTGAAAGATCAGGATTTGGCCAACCTATTCAGTCCATTTGGCGAAGTTACTTCTGCTAAAATCGTTACTGACAAATTTACCCAGCGCAGCAAAGGCTTTGGCTTTGTTGAAATGGCAAATGATGCGGAAGCACAAACTGCTATTGATTCTTTAAACAACACTGAAGTTGAAGGAAGAAACCTGGTTGTAAATGAATCTCGTCCTAAAACTGAAGGCGGCGGCAGCGGCGGCGGTGGCTTTAAGAAAAGAAGCTTCGGCAACGGCGGCGGCGGTGGCGGATTCAAGAAAGGCGGCAACGGCGGCGGCGGCGGCGGTTTTAACCGTGGCGGCGGCGGCGGAAGTCGTGGTGGATACAGGGACGAGTATTAATCAAAAAAATATTCA
Organism: Chitinophagaceae bacterium; assembly: GCA_013696395.1. Lineage (GTDB taxonomy): Bacteria > Bacteroidota > Bacteroidia > Chitinophagales > Chitinophagaceae > JACCYQ01. Next base: position 4,535 of record JACCYQ010000044.1, on the reverse strand, counting down.
CTGTGTTCTTATAAGCCTGGATTTACTTCCAGGCTTATTTTTTTGTCTTTAGTTTAATACATCTTTGCGTCGCAATTACTTGCTGACTACTTTTATATTTCCCGCCCCATGATATGAATGTATCTCTCCTTTATACATTGCATCTGCACTTACCGGTCCCATCTTGTAATTACCTGGCGATACCGCCCTCACAGCATAATAATAAATCTGCTTTTGCTTACCCAGGTCCACAAAAAAGTGAATCCGATCATCCCGCACATCCAAAGCTTTTGGATTTTCACTGTCTTTGATCCAGTTCATTCCGGGGATCGCTTTGGTTCGCGGGTTTTCTATTTCAAAACCAGCGGGCAGTAAATCAGTAATTACAATATTTTCCACCGGGTTGCTATAAGCATTTTCTAAAGTGATGCCTATTATTATCAATTCATTTTGGGAAAATGAATTTCCTGTAATCGGCTGTCCATTCCTGTTATAGAACCGTTTTCTTACTTTAATAAAATTATCTTCTTCAATATACTGACCGCTGGCACTGATCCCTTCAGCTTCCCACCAATAATACAAACGTCCATTTCCGGTAGTTACTATTTCAACCTGGTTTGATTTTATGTTTTTCATATTCCCCTGCCAGTCATTTCCGTCTATCCTCGCAATTGTTTTTCCTTTCACTTTAATCTCTGCTTTTACATCAGATTTCCCAGCCTGCCTCGCCATTTTACCCAATGCCAGGAATGAAAACGTTCTTTCCTGTGTATTTAAATACTGGTTGGATTTTAATAAATCGCTTACTTGCCTAACCATCACCGGCACCTGCTTATGCCCGGGGTCAACTTCCAGTAATACATTTAAGGCTAAAGCAAGATCCCTGTGAAACGAATAAAAACTACCTCCGGTTTGTGGAACGGATTGCTCTCCACTAAATGATCCGGGTAATAATGAATTAAAAGATTTTCTATCACCCGCTAAAGCAAAGGCAGCGGACAATAAATAACGCCCATCGAGCGAAAGCATTGCTGTATTCGCTTTATAATAATTCATGGCTGAAATATTAGGTCGCCCGGCCATGGATAATACATATAAACTATAAGGAACTTCTTTAGGAGCGATCTTCCTGTTCTGATCGCGGTTATAGTAATACGTTATCGTTTGTTTATTTGCCAGCCGATGACTGATATATCCCAATAGTGTTTCCATTAAACTATTATCCACATCAAAACCCGCCCGTTTTGCTTCCAGTAAAAAATGTGCAGCATACACTGTTGTCCACCAATGTTCCTGTTCTTCATTTTCCCAAAGTGTAAGAGCACCATTATACAACTGTCGCATTTTGATCCGGCGGATGGTTTCAATAATATTTGTAATGGCCTGGTCACCTGTTTTCAATCCAACCAAACTGGCCATATCGCCATAATATAATTGAGGAAAAGCCGATGAGATAATCTGCTCCGTACAGCCATAAGGATATTGAACCAGGTATTTTAAATGCGATGCAAGTTCAGCCACCGGCGATGAACTTACCATCAGCTTATAATCAGCAGATCCTGCCATAAAATCACTAACAGGAATATTCACCTGCTGATTTTTTCCACCAACAATGCTTCCACTTCCAGATAGTTTTTGCAAAGTGGATGGTGGTCTTACAGATAATTCTGTTTCTTCAAAAAAGCGCTCACCCATACTGTTTATATCCACCCTGATCTTACCCACTCCAATTCCAGGCTTTGCAGCTACCTGGTAATAAACCACCTGTTCACTATTGGCATTAATATATATTTTATGATTTGATTGACCAACAATTAGGAATGGACCTTCCACCTTTATATTGGAAATCGCTTCGGCAGCTTTTGCTGTTGTATTGCTGATAGTCACAGGGACTGATACGGTATCACCAGGACTTAAAAACCGGGGTAATGCAGTACTTACCACTACAGGATCAGCAACGGTCATTACTGCTTCTGATGATCCAAATGCATTGCCTTTATAGGCAACCGCCATTAACCTGATCTGCCCGCTGAATTGTGGTATATCAAATGATATATTGGCGACGCCATTTCCATTTGCTTTTACAATACCACTCCAATAAGAAACAATTTTGATTCGTTTTGCCGGCATTGGATTCACCCGCTTATCCATCTTCATTTCAGCATCGCCACCAGTGCTGCTTAACCTTGCCCTGATCTCCGGAAACAACAATGGATAAAGATCATAGGCATTTACCTGCAAGGCTCTTTTCTTATAAAAATATTCATACGGGTCAGGACTGGTAAAATTGCTGACCTGCAATACCCCATTATCAACAGCAGCTAATGTAACATAACTGCCCGGTGCAGCTTTAATACTCACTTTCTGATGTATACGAGAACGGACTAATTTCTGCGCCGTAATAGCAACATGCATTTTCCTGTCCTTTCCCAGTGCTCGAACATTCTGAAAACCATGTGCAACAGTTAATGGAATTTCTGAAACTTCATGTGGTTTGATCAAAGTTGCAGTTATGTAAATATTAGGTAAATGCAGATCTTTTACGGGCAGTTCCATACTTGCCGTACGATTATTTACTTCAACATAACGGTAATCAACAACGCCATTATTCTCCAGTGTGACCAGCATTTTACCATCGAAAGGAGCTTTAAATAAAAGTTTCAATGCATCGCCCGTGGTATATTCATCTTTATCTGTTTCAATATCAATATTTCCTTCCCGGTTAACTTCAAAAGCATTACTGTAATTATTACCCCAGGATCCATAGCTGTAAAAAGATTTGCTGATGTATGCAGCAGCACCGGGCTTATAAATTCGCAATTCATAATCCCCTGGTGTTACAGGCGTATAAGTATGAACCACTTCCCCGCTGATTTCTTTTTGCAACTCCGAAACGATCTTATCCTGCCTTTGAGATTCGTACCTGAAATAACTACCACTGCGAACCAGTTGTGTTTTGTATTCTTTTTTTACCATTACAATCCGGGCAGTGCTTTTAACGGGACCTCCATTTTTGTTTACTGACAGAATGCCAAATTTTACCGGCCTGTTCAATGGGAAATAGGATGAATAGTCATGTTTTAATCCAAAAAAAACATCTTGTGTAAATATTTCTACCGGAGTTTGTTTACTAACAGGGCGACCCGTTTCATCAAAAACAGTGGTATAAAAATCCGCCTGCAATAATCCCATGTTGGCATATAAAGCAGGCACTTCATAAGTAATGGTAGCATTACCTGATTCATTCGTTTTACCTTCTTTTAACTCATTGCCAAAAAAAGTATTTTGATTTTCAAGGGAAAAGTCATATCCCGGAAATTTTTTTGCAGAAAACTTCTTTTGCTTAACCTGGATATCGGTTTCATAATTCCTGTTTGCAGCAGGAGGCCCAAAAAAATTAACGGCATTGATCATTAAGTTTGTTGATTGACCAGGCACCAATTCCTTTTTATCTAAAGTTGCAGTAACCTTAATCCGGTCAGGAACAAATTCTTCAACCATAAAATTTTGGGTAGAAAGTAGAATGTCATTAGAAGAATAAACTTCTAAGTTATAAGTCCCAGTAATGGCAGACACCGGCAAATCGATCGATGATTCCATAGAGCCTTCTTCATTCAGATTTTTACGGAACGATTTAAATTCCTTTCCATTAGGATAAAGAAATTTTAATTTTAATGGAATATCGCCAGGGCTTTGCCATTCACTGTTCCGAAGGATAACTGAAAAACGAACGGACTCACCCGGACGATAAATATCTCTTTCAGCATAAATGAATGCGTCCATACCTGTAGGGTTCATACGCTTTCCGCCAACATCAAACCGGGATGTATTAATCCGGGTGTCATTGAATGGCAGGTAGTTAAAATCATCTCCCGTTTTAGCGATGATCATGGCAGGTTTGAAACCTTTTGCATCGTTGCGGCTATAAACAATTTCGGCTACACCTTCTCCGTTAGTAACGCCATTTCCTATCAACTGGTTATTGTATCCGTAAACATTCACCTGCACATCATTCATTCCTTCCGCTGTTTTCAGGGAATTAGCAAAAACGAAAATTTTATCCTGCCCTTCTTTAGCAATCATACCTATATCAGATACGGAGATGTATCGACTGCTTCTAACCCAGTAATCTTCTGTACTTCTGACCATAACATGGTAGATGCCTTTGAACTCCGGTAACCGATCGGCAAACTGGGAAATGTTTAATAAGCGGGCTATCCCGCTCTTCGGTAATGTACTGGTTTCAATTTCCTTTTCAAAGATCACATCACCCAATGTAGCATCGGCATACTCACTTTCATCTTCGTAGGATGCATACCGGGCATCTTCAGTTTCATCCGGGTAGTATCCAAAGCGTTGTGCATGTACTAAATTATTCTCATAGATCTTTGAAACAACCAGTTTAATTTTTGGTACGTTGGTAAGAATAACTTCAATATTACCGGCTCCTTTTTTTGAGAGATAAACCGCTTTGCTATTGGTAAAAGCAATATCAGCTTCCAACTGGCCGAATCCAATATCACCTTCATAATCTTCTATTAAAACGCCACCGACAC
>JACCYQ010000016.1 GCA_013696395.1 Chitinophagaceae bacterium | reverse complement strand
CCACCTGTGAATGGACGGCACATTATACTTTTTCAAAAACCGGCAGACCTGTTGTAAATAAAATCAAGGCTTATATAAAATTGCAGGATGGAAAGATTATTGAACACAGTGATGCATTCAGGTTAAGGGATTGGATATCGCAGGCATTTGGATGGAAAGGCGTTTTATTTGGTTGGACAGGTTTTATGAAAAGAGCCATCCGGAATAAAGCCCGTTTGCAACTTGAAAAGTATATGACGGGTTAGTTGAATAGTTGATTTGTAGATAAGTTGATTGGTTGAATTGCGGGATTGGAATTTGGGATTGGGAATTAGGAATTGAATTAGGATAGATTAATCATTAAACTTTTAAACATTTTAAACCCTTAAACTCTTATAACCTTATACTTTCAAGATATTCAACCCTAAACGCATTGTCAAACCAGCCTGCCGGCTGGCAGGTTTTCAAATTGTCAAATTCTCAAATTGACTATTCCAGTTTCCCAAATTTTCCCGCACTCACATCATTGATAGCCTGTTCAAGTTCCTGCATGGTATTCATTAAAAATGGACCATATTGCGCAATGGGTTCATTGATCGGTTCTCCACTTAATAAAAGCAACAAGCTGTTTGCTTCAGCATTTATTTTTAATAATTCGCCATCATTATTAAACAAAACAAAATGGTCGGCTGCAACCGTTTCGCCATCAGTGAAACTGGCTGCACCTTCAATAACCAGTATGCCGGTATTATGGTCTTTGTTAAATGGGATTTCAACCGAACCTCCTTTATTCAAACGGATGTTATAAACATTCATATCAGAAAATGTATGTGCCGGTCCTATTAATCCATTATAATTTCCAGCTTGAATTTCGATATGGCCCGCATATCCGGGAAGATCTGCTTTTACTATATTGGTGGCCGTTAGTTCCTGGTATTTGGGTGCTGTCATTTTATGTTTTGCAGGCAGATTCACCCATAATTGCACCATGTGAAAAGGTCCGCCATTTCTTGTAAATTCCTGCTCATGAAATTCTTTATGTAAAATGCCTGAACCGGCGGTCATCCATTGCACTTCGCCATCGCGGATCACACCGCTGTTGCCGGCGCTGTCATGGTGAGCGATACTTCCTTTATAAACTATCGTAACGGTTTCAAATCCGCGGTGTGGATGCACACCCACACCACGCGGTTCTTTAGCTGGAGAAAATTCGATCAGGGCATTATAATCCATCAGGAAAAAAGGACTCATGCGCTTTTTATCAATCACCTCGCCTGGGAAAAATCCATGCATCCTGAAACCGTCACCTACCATATGTGGTGCGCCGGGTTCCATGATCAATTCAATGCTGCGGTATTTGTTTTTTTGCATCATATAAAATTTAAACAGTAATTTTTTCTTCCACTACCCGTTCAGCCAGCCATAAAAATTCAGTGACAAAATGATGAACGTTATGCTCAAATTTTTTCTCCAGCAAATTACCTTTTGGATCTATTTTTTCTTCAACCCCTGGCACCAATAACATGGATGGCGAAACCAATCCAAATAATGCAATAACCAACGATTGCATTTGTAATGCTGCACGAATTCCACCCAGCGCTCCCGGCGATGCGGTTACGATACCAAATGGTTTACGATGTTGTTTGGGAAAATGATCCAACAGGTTTTTTAAACTGGCTGAATAGCTGCCATTGTATTCCGGTGAAACCAAAATGAATGCATCGGCATTAAACATACGTTCACTTAATGCTTTAAATGGTGAAGGCGTATCATCTACTGATTTAAATAACGTTTCAATGGGAGGGAGGTTCCAGTCTCTTACATCTAACAGGTTAATTTCATGATCCGTATTTTTTGTTAAATGCTTAAGCAAGTGAGTGGCAACACGATGAGTAACACTGTTTGACCGTGGGCTACCGGAAATAATTTCTATATGCATAAAAAATGTCCGTTTATGATAAATACAATAACTAGATGTTTAAACATCAAAATTACTGCCATTCTCAAAAACGGACAATGTGGCGTATTTAAAGTTCTTCCTGGTTTAAACGAACGAGCTTACGGTTCTTTCTCATCTTCATATTAATCAGTTCTACAATAAGACTGAAGGCAATGGCCGAATAGATAAAGCTTTTGTTAATATGCTGATGGAAACCTTCTGCAATCAATAACACACCGATCAGGATCAGGAAAGCAAGTGCAAGAATTTGAAGCGTTGGATGCTTATTAATAAACCTGCTGATGGGCCCTGCAAAAATCATCATGATAATCATGGATATCACCACGGCAATGATCATAATAATTACATTATCTATCAAACCAATGGCTGTTAAAATAGAATCGAAAGAAAATACAGCATCAACCAATACGATCTGTAAAATTACCGAACTGAACGCGGCCGGTGCTTTTACTACTTTTGCTTCCCCCGGAACTTCCAGTTTATGATGTATCTCCAGTGTACTTTTAAATATTAGAAATATACCGCCTAATATTAAAATGATATCCTTCCAACTTATACCGAGTGGCAACCCGTTAGCATCCTCAATAAATCCAATGGTAAATACCGGGTCAGTTAAACCTATCAGCCAGGTAATACCGAGTAATAATAAAATACGAAACAACATAGCGAGTATCAAACCGATGGTTCTTGCTTTTCCCTGTTGGCTTTGGGGCAATTTATTTGATACAATGGAAATGAAAATGATATTATCAACGCCAAGAATAATTTCTAAAAAGGTAAGGGTTATCAGTGCAGTGATAATTTTGGGATCCGTAAAATTTGGAATCTCTAATAGAAAGGTCATAATGAATTAGTATTTAGCTAGGGTCTTTTTAAAAATTTTTGTTCAATTTTTCGAACTTCAGCTTAATCTGCAAAAATGGGTATTTATGTTTAACCGACGTAATTTTTTAAAAGTTTCTTCTTTAAGTTCCATGGCT
>JACCYQ010000008.1 GCA_013696395.1 Chitinophagaceae bacterium | reverse complement strand
GCCGTAGCTTAAAATGGACGTATCAAAATTTACCTGCACTACTTCGGCATGGCCGGTGTTTCCGTTGCATACTTCCCGGTAAGTGGGGTTATCTCTTTCGCCACCGGCATAACCCGATACCACAGTTTCCACGCCATTAACTTCATCAAGTATAGCTTCAATGCACCAAAAACATCCGCCCCCCATGGTAGCTGTTTCTCTAGTTTTATCATCTTTCACAGCTGCTACATTTTGTTCCAGTTTTTTCAACGAAGCCGAATTAATACAAAAACGTAAACCCGAAGGTTTGGGTCCATCCGGAAACACATGGCCTAAATGGGCGTCGCAAACATTACATAACACTTCTACCCGTGTCATGCCATACGAGTTGTCTGCTTTGTACTTTATCACATTGTCTTTTACCGGCTCGGTAAAAGAAGGCCAGCCTGTGCCCGAATTAAATTTTAAGCCCGAGTCAAACAACTCAGTGCCGCAGCAAACACAGGCATACAAACCTGCTGTATGTGCTTCGCAATACTCGCCGCTAAACGGCCGTTCCGTACCGTGTTGGCGTGTTACCCGGTACTGCTCCGGTGTAAGTTGAGCTTTCCATTCAGGATCGGTTTTTTGTATTTTTTTATCCGGTTCCGGATTATTCTTTGCATAATTCAGCACATCATTCCAATTCATAAGTTCAGTTTTATAATTTAAAAGATAATTTTTTTAAGCTGCAATACACATACCCGAAAAAATACGGTTATTGTGACAGAAAGCCTCTTCTTTCGAAAAGGCTTTGCTGTTTATCAATCATCAGGTATGATTTGAAAGTGTTATTGATTCAGTCTGTTCTTATCAAAACCTGTTAAACCTAAGTATGCGTGTTGTTCTTTGGTTTTGCCAAATGATGTAGGTAAATAATAAGGTGAATGAGCAATTTCAGTTAATGCACCGCTTCCCGAGGTTCTAAAAGTGCTGACGCTATGGCTTTGAAAGGCTCCTGTATTAAATAAGTATCCATCCGAAGACTCGTGCAGATCCTTTGCATCACCTGGTGGCAGATTGCCTCTTTTTGAAAAGAAATTAGGCTCTAAGGTTTTAGCTAAAAGATTACTGCCCGTTATACTAAAAACACTAATCACATTTGCCCCAAAGCTTGCTACGTATAATTTACTCTTGTCAAGACTTACCCATGTCCAGCAGCCTTCGTCATTTCTGCCGGCCGTGGCAAAGTTTTGTACCTGCGCTGCAGTGGTACCGTTGTGGACAGTTACACTATGGTTTTCAACAGAAGAATGCAAATTAAAATTGGACATATAGATGTACTGATCATTCGGGCTCCATGAGATACCAATGTTACCTGACACACCTGTTTTGTCATATACTCCGGTTTGAGATAAATTGCCGACAGAAAAATTATAGCTGTACAATCTTCCAGGTCTTTGTTTAGAAAGGTCAGGATCCATCACCATAAAATGCGGAACACCCCAGGTGGATACGGCGATCTTAGTTCCTGTTGAATTAAATTCAACGGTGGTTGGTCCGCCATGGTTTCCATCGGTATAAGTAGCGCCTATGCTTTCAAATTTCAATAAACCACTGGATTGATCAAATGTAAATACTGCCAGGTTGCGTAATGATGTTGCAACAACCATACCGAAAGCCACGCCGGCTTCACCCTGGTAATTTGGATTGGCAAATTGATTGCCTACAACTACCCATGTTTTATTACTAAGCATTTTAGCGGCGATAGATGCAGCTCTAACGCCACGAGAATCCATATTATCCATTGCGGGTGTTGCAGGATTCTGATCAACCTGGGATAAATGACCGTTGGCATTATTTATTTTAAAAAAAGAAATGCTGCCGTTTACAGGGTTAGCACCGGCATTAACAGCAAGCAGGTATTCTCCAACTATTCGTAATGACCACTGTGTATCAAAGTCACCTTCAGCAGCATCACCTTTATCGCTTGTGGGATAAGGCGATTTTCCGATTTCTTCTACCGAACCATCACCCTTTCTTGCCAACGCAATGATGGCGTTACCCGAAGTAGAATTAGTGCTGGTGTAGATATAACCTCTGTTGTTGTTGCCGTTTCCATTGCCGTTGTCTTTATCTTTTTTGCCAAGGGCGTTTATATCCTGCATAAGGCCTGGGTTCAGTTCTTTTTTGCAAGAGAAAAACAGTGAGGTCGCTAATGCGATAAAAAATACTTTTTTCATTGTTTCGTTTTTATTGATTAAGAGATATTTGTTGATTTTATTTTTGAATGAATAACCAATTAGATTCTAAACAAATTTTTATTACCTAATAATATCGAAGTAGTCAATTGGCTTGGGAAATGTTGGAAAGGTCTTTTTACTATGCTTATTATTCAATTTCCCATTTTTTTCAAGGGCATGTCCGGGTCTGCAGCATTCATATCTTCCGAAAAACATAAGTCCTTTTGTATATTCAGTCATTTGCCCGGCCTTCATTTTCATAATTTCTGCTCCGTACATTTCACGGGCTTCTTCAACTGTACGCTTGCCCATTATTATATCATGCGCCAGGTTGAGCGCTAAAAAATTGGCGCCTTCTTTATCACACCGGGCGGAGATCATGCCGGTTGTTCTTTCCACTACCACACTGCCGTCGTATTTTGCCAATTCATCCAGCTTATTGGTGGGTACTTTGTGGCTTATCCATTGCTGCAGCAAGTCGGTATGCGGTACAGGAAAATTGTGCTGGTATTCTTTTTTAAACACCACCGTTTTAGCCCAGGGTCCGTTGTTGTGCCAGCCAAGCATGGTAGGCGTTATTTCATCGGGCTTGCCGTATTTGTCCATCATATCTTTAGCAGCCATTTGGGCGGCTTCGGGCCAGGTTTTTAA
>JACCYQ010000005.1 GCA_013696395.1 Chitinophagaceae bacterium | reverse complement strand
TTCAGCATTATTGGTAACACCTGTGTAAAGAACCGATCGTTCGGGATTAGAAGTGATATGGATGTAATATTCATGATAGGTATATACAACCATGTTATATTGTTTGGCATTTGTAATTTAAATCATTTATTGAATGTTTGCAGGATGGGTATATCCTTAACAAGTGAAACAGTCTGAGATCTCTTGGTCCCGGCGGATACGTGTTGTTGGTCGATAATGCCTGATGCCGGGACCCGCGAGATGACAAGACCGAAAAAGTGCAACAATGATGTCGATAAAGCCATGAAAAAATACATCTGTTGGAAGGCTTGTCATTCAGAAGGAGCGGCTTTTGTATTTGAGTTATAAAAGAAAAATTTCTGCCGCGACTGAAGAATCTCAGACAGTTATAATTTTTAGTTTGTTTCCTGCTCACTTTCATTTTTGCATTCTTCGGGTTTGTATATTGTTTGTGTATTTAATTTAAAAAAATAAAAAAATGATTATCGCGTGGCTTATTCCTTAAAAATTGAAACAGTCTGAGATCCCTTGCTCCCGGCGGACACGTGTTGTTGGTCGATAATGCCTGATGCCGGGACCCGCGAGATGACAAAACCGAAAAAGTGCAACAATGATGTCGATAAAGCCATGAAAAAATGCATCTGTTGGAAGGCTTGTCATTCAGAAGGAGCGGCTTTTGTATTAAAGTTATAAAAGAAAATTTCTGCCGCGACTGAAGAATCTCAAACAGTTATGATTCTTAGTTTGTTTCCTGCTCACTTTCATTTTTGCATTCTTCGGGCTTGTATTTGTTTGGGTATTTAATAAATGCCTATCGCGTGGCCTATTCCATAAAAATTGAAAGAGTTTGAGATCCCCTGGTCCCGGCGGATAAAGATTGTTATTTAAACCTGCCTGAGGCAAGAACCTGCCGACGTACAGTCCTGCCCTGCTTTTAAGGGAATGTCTCTTTGCAATAGGTTCATCTGCTCCCGATTTTTAATTTTTCGAATGAAGCAGAAGTAAAATTTTACATCATTAGTTATAGATTGTGATAAAGTTAAAACTACCAGGGATGTTATTATTAGGAATTGATTTAGGAACCTCTTCTGTAAAAGTTTCAGTTATAAAAGCAGACAGTCAGCAAGTAGTGGCATCAGCACAATATCCTGAAACGGAATCGGGCATCAGTTCGCTCCATCCCGGTTGGGCGGAACAAAATCCTGATACCTGGTGGGAACATGTACAGCTGGCTATTTTAAAATTACATGCCCTGCGTAAATATGATCCGAAGGATATTGGTGCCATAGGTATTGCTTACCAAATGCATGGGTTGGTTTGCATAGATAAAGATCAGCAGGTACTTCGCGATAGTATTATCTGGTGTGACAGCCGGGCAGTGGACCTGGGAAACCGGGCTTTTGAAAAAATCGGTCAGGAAAAATGTTTATTGCATTTATTGAATTCACCAGGCAATTTTACCGCCAGTAAGCTGGCATGGGTTAAGGAAAATGAACCTGCAGTATATGAAAAAATTTACCAGGTGATGTTACCCGGTGATTTTATCGCCATGAAACTAACCGGGAATACAACTACCAGTATTACCGCCCTCTCCGAAGGGGTTTTCTGGGATTTTAAACAAAATGAATTATCCAAAGATGTTTTTGATCATTATGGCTTAGATCGTTCATTCATTCCCGTTATAAATAATGTTTTTACCGAACATGGAAATACATTGCCAGGTGTAGCATCGGCCCTTTCATTAAAAGCAGGTATTCCCGTTACGTATAAAGCAGGTGATCAACCCAACAATGCTTTATCGCTGAATGTGTTGAACCCGGGAGAAGTGGCAGCTACCGCAGGTACCAGCGGAGTGATATATGCCGTCAGCGATCAGTTGACCTATGACCAGCAATCAAGGATCAACAGTTTTGCGCATGTAAATTATACCGCAGATCAAAAACGCCTGGGTGTGCTTTTGAATATAAATGGAACCGGCATCCTGAATCGTTGGATGAAAAACATTACCGGCGATTCACTTTCCTATAGTGCTATCAATGACCTGTCTGAAAATATTAATCCCGGCAGTGATGGACTTGTGATATTACCCTTTGGAAACGGGGCAGAAAGAATGCTGGGTAATAAAACCATTCATGCGCATATACATAATATTAATTTTAACGTGCATCACACGGCACATTTGTACAGGGCCGCACAGGAAGGTATTGCTTTCGCTTTCAGGTATGGATTGGATGTTATGCGCTTGAATGGCATTCATCCAAGCGTTATCCGTGCAGGGAAAGCCAATATGTTTTTAAGCAAAGTCTTTACACAGTCATTTGTAAATGCAACCCAAACCCCGGTTGAATTATACAATAGCGATGGCAGTGTCGGAGCCGCTATTGGTGCAGGTATTGGTGCTTCTGTTTTTGCATCTGCAGCGGAAGCTTTCAAAACATTTATGCCGATCCAAAAAATTGAACCGGCGCAAAATGATTTATATGAAGAACTTTATAACCAATGGAAAACAACATTATTATTACAACTCAATAAATAAATAGTGAGCCATGAATTTTTCAGCGCTCTTCTTTTTTGACTAACTAAAAAAATAAAAGATGAAAATTGTTACAGGTGACAAAGAATATTTTAAAGGCGTAGGCCAGGTAATTTTTGAAGGTATCGAATCTGATAATCCCCTCGCTTTTCGCTGGTATGACCCCCATAAAATGGTTATGGGAAAATCTATGAAGGAATGGTTACGTTTTGCATGTGCATACTGGCATAGCTTCTGCGGAAATGGTGCCGATCCATTTGGAGAGCCTACCCACCTGCATGCATGGAGTAAAAAAACAGATGTTATTGAACGGGCAAAAGATAAAGCAGATGCGGCCTTTGAATTCATTACTAAACTGGGCTTACCTTATTATTGTTTTCACGATGTGGATGCCATTGATTTTGGTGATGATGTAAATGAAAATGAACAACGTTTGCAAACCATCACCCAATACCTGAAACAAAAACAGGATATCAGTGGAGTAAAATTACTTTGGGGAACAGCCAATTTATTCTCGCATAAGAGATATATGAACGGGGCTTCTACTAACCCGGATTTTCATGTAGTATCACATGCCGGTGCCCAGGTTAAAGCAGCGCTTGATGCTACCATTGAATTAAAAGGAGAGAATTATGTATTCTGGGGGGGCCGTGAGGGTTATATGAGTTTGTTGAATACCAACATGCAAAAAGAGAAAGAACATCTTGCCCGCTTCCTGCATATGGCTAAGGATTATGCCAGGAAAAATGGTTTCAAAGGACAGTTTTTCATAGAACCCAAACCCTGCGAACCATCCAAACACCAGTACGATTATGATTGCGAAACGGTAATCGGCTTCTTAAGGCAGCATGACCTGCTGAATGACTTCAGCCTGAATGTAGAGGTGAATCATGCAACGCTGGCTGGTCATACTTTTACCCATGAAATACAGGTTGCTGCCGATGCAGGATTACTTGGAAGCATGGATGCTAACAGGGGTGATTACCAGAACGGATGGGACACCGACCAGTTTCCAAATAATATCAATGAACTGACAGAAGCTATGATCATTGTGCTTGAAACAGGCGGCTTTAAAGGAGGAGGAATAAATTTTGATGCCAAGATCCGCAGGAATTCAACAGACCCGGAGGATTTGGTTCATGCACATATCGGCGGTATGGATACTTTTGCACGTGCGCTGATAACGGCAGAAAAGATTCTGCAAAATTCTGATTTTAAAAAATTACGTGAAGACAGATATGCCTCTTTTAAAGATGGAAAAGGAAAAGAATTTGAGGACGGGAAACTATCGCTTGAGGATCTTAAAACCTATGCTATCGATCATGGAGAACCGAAAATTACCAGTGGCAAACAGGAGTACTTTGAAAACATAATAAACCGGTATATTTAATTTTAATTAAACCAAAACAACCCCGCTTAAAATAGACCACATGAATTCTACTTTAGAAACCCTCGACTGGATCGTTTTAGCAGGATATTTTGCTATTTTACTGGGCATTGCCTGGTGGGTGATCAGTCAAAAAAATAAAACCACTGAAGACTATTTCCTTGCCGGCCGCAATGTGGGATGGTTTGTGATAGGCGCATCCATTTTTGCATCCAATATTGGCAGTGAACATGTGGTGGGACTTGCCGGTACAGGTGCTGAGTCTGGTATGCCCATGGCGCATTATGAATTACATGCCTGGATCGTTCTTTTGCTTGGTTGGTTTTTTCTTCCTTTCTATATGCGGAGCGGAGCGTTTACGATGCCGGAGTTTTTAGAGAAAAGATTTGATTCACGTTCCCGTTGGTTTTTATCTATTTTTTCCATTGCAGGATATGTATTGACAAAGGTATCCGTAACGATCTATGCAGGTGGAATCGTTGTTTCTCAATTAATGGGCATTGATTTTTTAACCGGCGCCATCATAACGGTGGTCATTACCGGGTTGTATACCATTTTAGGTGGGATGAAGGCGGTTGTTTATACGGAAGCTTTTCAAACGGTTGTTTTATTGATAGGTGCATCAGCAATAACCGTTATGGGATTGAATGCCGTTGGTGGCTGGAACGAACTGAAAGCCACTGCAGGAAGCACGCACTTCGATATGTGGAGACCTGCAAACGATCCCGATTTTCCGTGGACAGGTTTATTATTCGGAGGAACGATCGTTGGAATCTGGTATTGGTGCACGGATCAATATATTGTTCAAAGAACACTTGCTGCAAATAATATCAAGATTGGCAGAAGAGGCGCCATATTCGGAGCCTTTTTGAAACTTGCGCCCATTTTTCTTTTCCTGATTCCAGGCATCATCGCTTTTGCATTGAGAAAAAAAGGATTGATCACTTATGAAAAAAGTGACCAGGTATTTCCAACATTGGTATCCTACCTTTTACCCACCGGTTTAAAAGGATTGGTAGTTGGAGGCTTAATGGCCGCACTCATGAGTTCCCTGGCATCCGTTTTCAATTCTGCATCTACTTTATTTACGGTAGATATTTTCAAGAAAATATATCCCAATTCACCCGAAATAAAATTGGTGAGGATTGGAAAAATGGCCACAGGACTAATCGTTGTTCTGGGTATGTTGTGGATCCCGATCATGGATAAAATTGGCGGCGGCGTATTGTATCAATATCTGCAGAATGTACAGGCTTATATTGCCCCACCCATAACGGCGGTTTTTGTATTAGGTATATTGTGGAAGCGAATTAATGCGCTGGGTGCCATAGCAACTTTGTTTTATGGCCTAATTACCGGTACACTTAGAATAATCCTTGAACTTTATAAAGAAAATCTGAGTGGTTTTGCATTTTGGTTTGCCGATGTAAATTTTTCTCATTATGCTATTTTTAATTTCCTTGCCTGTGTAGTTGTATGTATAGTCGTAAGCCTGTTAACACCGAAACCTTCAGAAGAACAAATAAAAGGATTAACGCTGGGCACCTTATCACCCGAACAAAGAAAAGCAAACAGGGAAAGTTATTCTCTAATTGATGTTATTATTTCATTATTGCTGGTAGCGGTTGTGATCAGCATCCTGGTATATTTCAGGGGATAAAATGATAGTTTATGTTAATGGAACAATCCATGCGTTGGTATGGTCCTAACGACCCGGTAAAGCTTTCCTATATCAGGCAGGCAGGTTGCCGTGCAGTGGTTACTGCCCTTCACCAGGTTCCTGTTGGCGATATATGGAAAGTGAAGGATATCATGGAAAGAAAGGAAATGATCAACCATGCCGGCATGCAATGGCATGTGGTTGAAAGTCTGCCAGTTCATGAAGACATCAAAAAAAGATCGGGTGAGTATGAACGTTATATTGAACATTATAAACAAAGTCTTGTCAACGCAGCTGCCTGCGGATTGAAAGTAATCACGTATAACTTCATGCCCATCCTTGACTGGATGCGTACCAATGTTTCTTATTCTTTACCGGAAGGAAGTAAGGCATTGTATTTTGAACGCGCAGCATTTATTGCATTTGATCTTTACCTGTTAAAAAGACCCGGGGCGGAAAAAGATTATACATCTAAAGAAATGGGAAAGGCATCGGATTTATTCAATCAAATGAATGAAACGGAAAAAGATGCACTGTATAAAACATGCCTGATGGGTTTACCCGGAAGCGATGTTCCTTTTACACCTGCGGAAATTTTAGAAGCATTAAGAACATATGAAGGAATTAATGCGGAAAAATTAAAAAAACATTTGCAGCTCTTCATTCATGAAATTGCTCCTGTTGCGGAAGAACTTGGATTGAAACTGGCCATACATCCAGATGATCCACCCTACTCTATTTTGGGTTTACCCCGGATCATGAGTACCGAACAGGATGCAAATGAGTTGCTGGAGGCTGTTCCCCTTATTGCTAATGGTTTGTGTTTCTGCACAGGCTCTTTTGGTGCAAGACCCGATAACAATTTAACGGGAATGATTAAACGTTTTGGTGACCGCATCCATTTCCTGCATTTACGTAGCACCAAAAGAGATGCGGAAGGAAATTTTTATGAAGCCTCCCACCTTGATGGTGATGTTGACATGTATGCTGTTATCAAAGAAATTCTGCAACTGATGCAAAATAGAAATATCTCTCTTCCCATGCGGCCCGACCATGGTCACCAAATGCTGGACGACCTGGATAAAACTACTTATCCGGGTTATAGTGCCATTGGCAGGCTAAAGGGATTAGCCGAGATCCGGGGAATGGAATCTGGTATTGCCAGGTCAATGAATTGGGCATCTTAAAGCCGGGTTTAATAATATAAATACAAGAATTAACAAAAAGGGTTACCATTCATAGCAGGCCGGTGTTGTAACTTTATTCCGTTTTCAACCAAAGCCTATTTATGCAAAAAGATTTCTTTGAACATATATTTCAAAAACAGCAACAGGTAGAACCTGTTCCATCGAATGACCTGATCGCCGGTTGGGCCATGGACCTTATCTGCCTTCTCTATCCAGAGAAATCGGATAAAAAACATAATTCGCCCTGGGAAATTGAAACCCAGTTTAATCAACTTGAAAATAAGCTGACCGGCATTCTGAATGCAACCAAAGCTTGCAGTGATTGCAACAATGAAGCCATCTCCAGGCAATGTTTTGAAAGAATTCCAAATCTTTACCGCTTGTTAAATACCGATATTGTCGCCATGGTTGAAGGTGATCCTGCTGCCCGGTCAGCGTTTGAAGTGGTTAGAGCCTATCCCGGGTTCCTGGCTATTTCGTTTTACCGGATGGCGCATGCACTTTACAGGTTAGACGTTCCCGTTATACCCAGGATTTTAACAGAATACGCTCATTCAAAAACGGGTATTGATATACATCCAGGTGCGGAAATAGGTGAATATTTTTTTATTGATCATGGTACGGGAGTAGTAATTGGTGAAACAACTGTTATTGGCAATCATGTAAAATTATACCAGGGAGTAACGCTGGGTGCATTAAGTGTAGAAAAAAATATGATCCATATAAAACGCCATCCGACTGTTGAGGACCATGTAGTGATTTATTCCGGCGCCACAATTTTAGGAGGGGATACCAGTATCGGACACCATAGCATCATCGGGGGAAATGTCTGGCTTACCCGCAGTGTTGCGCCCCGTTCCAAAGTTTATCACAACCCCGAGATCACCGTGATGGAAGGGGTTATCATTTCATAACAATTCAATATGTATGTCCAGTATCATTGACCTGGTAGGTAACACTCCCTTAGTAGAGATCAACCGGTTAAATCCGAATCCAACGGTAAAAATTTTCGCCAAACTGGAAGGAGATAATCCAGGAGGAAGTGTAAAGGACCGACCCGCACTCAATATGATAAGAAGTGCCTTAGACCGGGGTGATATCAATACAAAAACAAAATTAATTGAAGCTACCAGCGGGAATACCGGAATTGCATTGGCTATGATCGCCCGTTTGTTTGATTTGGAAATTGAACTGGTGATGCCCAATACATCTACCAGGGAACGCACGTTAACCATGGAGGCTTTTGGAGCAAAGGTCACCTTACTTGACAGCATTGAAATTTGTCGTGATTATGCAGAAGAAAAAGCAGCTACGGGTGAATATTTTATTTTGAACCAGTTTTCTAACCCGGATAATTATCTGGCACATTATAAAACCACAGCTCCTGAAATATGGAAAGATACCAATGGTACCATCACGCATTTTGTAAGTTCAATGGGTACCACGGGAACTATCATGGGCACATCTATGTTCATGAAAGAAAAAAATAA
>JACCYQ010000178.1 GCA_013696395.1 Chitinophagaceae bacterium | reverse complement strand
TAGATATGCGCCAGATGGAGATTTCCACGCAATATTTGCTGGCCGATGGATTTGACATTGGAACTGGCCGTGACCCTTACAGGAACTTTGTATATACCAGTTTCCAGGAACTGGCTACCAATATTTCACATCGCCGGGTAGCTTCAGGTGCAAAAAAAACCGGTAATGCCCGATTAGCTAAAATCTGTGGCGTAATTGCTGCTGATGAAGCCAGGCATGCGAGTGCATATTCTCATTTTATAAAAATGATTTTCGAAATGGATGCCAGCGAGATCATGCTTGCATTTGATGATATGATGAAGAAGAAGATCGTGATGCCCGCGCATTTGTTGCGTGAATCCGGTCAGCCCCAGGGTGAATTGTTTGCTCATTTTTCGGATGCTGCACAACGAACAAATGTTTATACCACCTTCGATTATATAGAAATCCTGGAATCTTTATTAAAGGAATGGAGCATTGATAAAGTAAATGGGTTGACAGATAATGCGGAAAAAGCACGTGACTATTTAATGGCACTCCCAGGCAGGTTGCGTAGGATAGCAGAACGAATTAAAATCCCCGAAAAGCAATATTCTTTTAAATGGATAGGGGTTTAGTTGAATAGTTGATATGTTTATAGGTAAATTTTATTCTGCAATAAATTTTTATGGCCACCAGATAGGTGGCATTTTCATTTCAATTATTGGGGTGAATGAAACTGCGTATTTTACTCTGCAAACATCTGTTAACTTCATAAAAAATTAAAGAACATGTTACTTACTACAACCAACGCCATAGAGGGCAGACCAATTAGAAATTACCTGGGAATAGTCACTGCTGAAACAATTATTGGCGCCAATATATTCAAAGATATTTTTGCGGGCATTCGGGATATTGTGGGTGGCCGCAGTGGTACATATGAAAAAGTAATAGAAGAAGCCCGACTGAACGCCTTAAAAGAACTGGAACAAAAAGCAGTGCTTATGGGTGCTAATGCCGTTGTGGCCATTGATCTTGATTTTGAAACCGTAGGAAGTGGCGGCAGTATGCTTATGGTAGTGGCCAGCGGCACGGCGGTCCAAATTTAATTTGCCTTTATAATTTCCTAATTTTTGAATGTTGCTTTCATCGATTGCAACACGCCTTGTGTACTCCAGTTGCCGGAAACGATCATCCTGCGAACGGTATAAAGTGGTTCCGTGCTGTCTCTTTTGGTGGAGAGCTGAAAAGCCATTTTAATATCTCTTTCTTTTAATGGAACAAAAGCTTCTTGGTTCCATAACCCGAATGGATAAGCGAAATATTCTACTTTCTTCCCGCTGATGTTTTCAATGGTTTCGTGAGCACTTGTTACTTGTTTATCCCAGTCTTCAGGGCTGTATTTAGTGACTCTATGATGGTCCCAGGTATGTCCTTCAATAGCATGGCCTTCATCTGATAATTGTTTGATCTGTTCCCGGCTCATATAACGGTTACGTCCAATAGATATCGTCATGATAAAATAAACACCCTTAAAATTATATTTTCTCATTTCTGCCGCTCCAATTTCAAACTGATCCAGATCGGTATCGTCAAAAGTCAGCATGATGGGTTTTGGGGGTAAGGATTTCCCAAAGGCAAGATAATTATACAGATCGCCTGGCAATATGGTTTGATATCCGCTATCGGATAATGTTTTCATTTGTTCCGCAAAAGCTTCCGGGGTAACAGTATAAACTTTAGCATTGGCACTGGCATTTGCTTTTATTGGCCTGATATCGTGATAACAAAGAATGGGGACCTGAGGCCTTGCCATAATGGTAGAAGCATCAGCTATAGTTTGAATGGTGTCTTTTTTAAATTCAGTGTCCTGTTCAACATGCGTAGTTTCAGCTTCTTTTGTTACGACCGAATTGTCATTACATGAAAAAAGTATGCTTATCATTATGCACACAATCCAATTAATTTTCATTGATGGGTATTTAAAACCGGAGTTATTTAATGAAAAATGTAAAATTTAAAATGCAAAACCTAAAACATGCAGTTTTTTAATTTTGACTTTTTAATTTTGAATTATTTAGCTGTTCACCCTGCGGTTCGGTGTCCATCTTCTTTCTGTTCTGTAAGATTGATGGGCCGCCGGTTTGCGCATCCCTGAATTGGTATTTACAACTGGTTTGCTCGAAGGTGATAAATGATAAGGATGATCCACAATAACCGGCAGGTTGCGTGCAATCAGTTTCTGAATATCTTTTAAAAATGCTTTTTCCTCTGCGTCACAAAAAGATAAGGCTACGCCGCTAGCACCAGCACGTCCGGTACGACCAATCCGGTGTACATAGGTTTCGGGTACATTGGGCAACTCAAAATTGATAACCAGCGACAAGTCATCAACATCAATGCCTCTTGCTGCAATATCCGTTGCAACCAAAACTTTCAATTGCCCGTTTTTGAACATTGTCAAAGCCCGTTGCCGGGCATTCTGAGATTTATTGCCGTGAATAGCTTCCGCCTGTATGTTTGACCGGTTCAGGTGTTTTACTACTTTATCCGCACCATGTTTGGTACGGGTAAATATCAAAACCGATTTAATGGCTTCATCATCCAATACATGTAATAAAAGAGCGGGCTTATCATTTTTTCCGACATGAAAAATGCCTTGTTCAATTTTTTCAACGGTGGATGAAACAGGAGTTACTTCTACCCTTGATGGGTTATTTAAAATACTGGAGGATAATTTTGCAATTTCAGGTGGCATGGTAGCAGAGAAAAACAATGTTTGTCTTTTCGCCGGCAATTTTGCGATCACTTTTTTGATGTCGTGAATAAAACCCATGTCCAGCATGCGGTCAGCTTCATCCAGTACAAACATATTAATATGTTGAAGGGTGATATAGCGCTGGTTCATCAGGTCGAGTAGACGACCTGGTGTAGCGATTAAAATATCAACCCCATTGCGTAATGCATTAACCTGTGGTACCTGCGATACACCACCAAAGACCACGAGATGTTTCAGACCGAGGTTTTTGCCATAGGCTTTAAAACTTTCTTCAATTTGGATAGCCAGTTCACGGGTTGGTGTTAAAACCAACGCTTTAATCTGGTGCGGACCACGCTGCAATGATTTTTCCTGGTGCAGGATTTGTAAAATGGGCAATGCGAATGCTGCCGTTTTGCCGGTACCCGTCTGGGCACAACCTAAAAGGTCTTTACGGTTTAAAACTAACGGAATGGCTTGCTGCTGGATGGGCGTAGGATGTGTATATCCTTCTGATTTGAGGGCTTTTAAAAGCGGCTCAATCAATTGTAAGTCTTCGAATAACAATGCGTATAAAAATTAAATTAAATGAATTACAATCTTCCAAATTGTATGTAAAGATTGATTGAATATCCTGCTCATTAAATGACCAGGTGAAGCATTTGGGAATCCCGGGTCTGCTTAGAGAGAGTATATGAATGCTGCGAAGGTACAGTTTAAATTGGTAAAAGAAGCATAAAGTGAACAATTTCGGTCAATCGAGATAGTTAGAGGCTTATAGTCATAAACGGAAAAGTTTCAATTAAGCATCCATGCACAACTTCAATATTTAATTGCTTTTTAAAGATAAAGTACGTTGGTAAAAGTAATGCTAAGCATATTAGTAGATTTATTAGGGCCTGTTAAATAACCAATCGGTTTCTTTTTTTAAAAAATAAATTGGAAGTGAAATGGTACTGTTTAATGAATGATGTTATTACCTATAATTTTTTTTTAAATGATTCCTGTTAAATGTAATCGGCAAGTGGGCAAAGTTTTCAACTTTCCAGGGATATGAAAAATCAAGTAAATTGCAAAATAACTTATGCTATGCGTTTAATATTGTGCATGCTTTTTTCTGTTTCTTCAATTATTACTATGGGTCAGAGCAATTATATTTTAATCGGAACCTACACGCAGACTGGTAGCAAGGGCATTTATGTATACAGGTTTGATGAAAAAACCGGGAAGGCATCATGGGTAAGCAATACAGAGGGCGTACAAAATCCTTCTTACCTGGCAGCAAGTACCGATGGACGGTATGTTTATGCAGTGAATGAAACGCATGGGGAAAAGCAACCGATGGTCAGTGCATTTTCTTTTAATAGAAATAATGGTGAATTAAAATTGATCAACCAGCGACCAAGCGGGGGAGATGATCCCTGTTATGTTGCTATTAGCCCCGATGGATTACAAGTTGTTGCCGGCAATTACAGTGGTGGAAATGTTGCCTTATTTTCTGTTAACAGCAACGGTTCATTAAATGTTGAACAAATGATTCAACATGAAGGCAAAAGCATCAATGAACAACGTCAGGAGAAGGCTCATGTTCATGCAACTGTTTTTTCACCCGATGGTAATTACCTGTTTGTTCCTGATCTGGGCATGGATAAAATTATGAGTTATGCGTTTAATCCTGACAATGGTATCGTATTAAAACCTGCACCAGTTCCATTTATAACCACAGAACCCGGAAGCGGTCCCCGTCATCTTGTTTTTCATCCAAAAAAGTCAATAGCTTATTTGATGGAAGAATTGAGTGGAACGGTCGCTGTATTTGATTATGATGATGGTACGCTGGACCTGATTGAACGGGTTTCAACCCATGCACAAAGTTTTAAAGGGAAGATTGGAAGTGCGGATATACATGTGTCGCCGGATGGGAAACACTTGTATGCATCAAACCGGGGTGATCAGAACTCAATCAGTATTTTCTCCATCAATAAAAAAGGCAAACTAAAATTTATTCATGAAGAATCAACGCTAGGGAAAACCCCGCGTAACTTTTTCATTCACCCATCGGGTAAACATCTGCTGGTAGCCAACCAGGAATCTGATGAGGTTGTAATCTTCAGTCGTAACAAAAAAACAGGCATGCTGACGGATACGGGTAACCGAATTAATGTGCTTAAGCCTGTTTGTGTAAAGATGATATATTAATTAAACAATTTTACCTGTTTCAATCACTTTTCGCTGCATTGCCAGCTTAGTGATTGTTTTTCGGGAGGTTTCATCTATATGCAGTGCATTAGCAATGTTTTCCACCAGCGTCTCTTCTGTCATTTCCAGTAAACCATCACTTACCATTAGTTCTGTGCAATAGGATAAAAGTGCCAGGTCATTTACCGGGCTGATAAGTTCTATGATATGCCGCAGGTATTCCTTCTCATCATTTACCATAGGACGGTATTGCTGATATTTAATCACTTCTTTCTTAAAATCAAGATCTTTATCCAATCCAAGTAATACCATTTTTTCTGATATCTGGTTCAATTCTGCTTCCTGGAAATTACCATCCTTCATACAGCAATGAAATAATAAATGGCAAAGAGCCTGGTTCTGGGTATTAACTAAAGTCTGGAACATACATTTTTCACATATGTCTTCAACATTTATGCCATGGCATTCTTGAAATGATATCAACAATTAAAACCGATGTATTGATTTTATATCAATGATCTATTCATTGCATAATTTTTGTAGTTTATAAGTTAAAACCATAAATTATGCAGGAACTTATCAGTCAATTAACAAGCAAAGTTGGATTAAACGAGGACCAGGCTAAAATAGCCGTTCAGGTGATAACTGATTATATTGGGGAAAAATATCCCATGATAAAAGCTCAAATCGCTAACCTGACAGGTGGAAAAGAAAAAGGTGATGGAGCACCCCAGGTTGGTGGCATAGATTTGAGTGGATTGGGATGAAAAAAAATTTCATGTTAGTTGTTTGGGTTAAACTAACACGAAATCATAAACTTTAATAAAATATGCTACGTCTTGGTAAATGTTAACCGGATATTTCCATCTGCCTGGGTACTAACGGGAACGGGCATTTGTAAAATAAAGCTGTTGGATAGTTTTTCTTTTATCTCAAGACGATAACCCGTTTCAATGTCCCTTGCCTTTTCCCCCGCTTCCAGTTTTTTAAATTGCAACATAGTCAAGGTGTCATTCTTAAACAGGGACCAGTATATATCCTGGCGGTTACCGTTCTTTAATTCAAAGTGACCATTTCCATTTCCTTGCAGGATCCAAATACTGTTCAGGAAATCTGTATGTGGTGCTTCATCAAAAAGATTAAATATTTTGATTCCTTCAGGAACGTTTGCCGTAATATCAGTGATAGTCCAATTACCATCGTAAACAGATTTTTGAGTTGGCACCCCATTCATTTCCTTGGAACTGCTACATGCTGTAAATAACCCTAAAATTATAAACAAAAGAAGCCAGGAGTTTTTTAGCATAATATTTTATAATGGGAATATAAAAAATCCTGCCAACGTATATTTAATTATAATGTAGCCATATCAATTACAAACCGGTAGTGAACATCGTTCTTCATCATTCTTTCATATGCTTTATTGATGTAATTGATAGGGATCACTTCCACATCAGCCATCACATTGTGTTCGGCGCAGAAAACAAGCATTTCCTGAGTTTCTGCAATACCACCTACCAGCGAGCCAGCTAGACGCCTGCGCCTGGAAATTAAATTGAATACACTGATTTCCGGTGCTTCCGGTGGGACACCTAGTAAAACCATCGTACCATCCACCTTCAGCAACGATAGATAAAGATTCAGATCATGTTTGGCACTCACAGTATTGATCAGCAGGTTGAAGTAGCTGCGGTGTTCTTTTAAATGTTCTGGATCTTTGGTAACAGTAAACCGGTGAGCCCCCAAATTTAATGCATCCTCTTCTTTAGACTTTGAAGTGCTTAAAACCGTGACTTCGGCACCCATTGCTACGGCCAGTTTTACCGCCATATGACCCAAACCACCTAAACCAATAACACCTACTTTATCGCCTTTTTTTACATTCCATTGGCGTAATGGAGAATAGGTAGTGATGCCGGCGCAAAGCAATGGTGCAACCCTTGAAAGGTCTAAATGATCAGCGATCTTTAAAACAAAACTTTCCTTGCAAATCACTTTATCACTGTAGCCACCCATAGTTGGTGTTCCATCTTTTTCCTTAGAGTTATAACTGCCTATCACTCCGGATTCACAATATTGTTCCAATCCTTCGCTGCAACTGGGACAGGTTCCGCAACTGTCAACAAAACAACCAACACCAGCCAGGTCGCCGATTTTAAAATTGGTTACTTTGTTCCCAACACTGGTTACACGTCCAACAATTTCATGACCGGGTACCATGGGATAAATGGAATTACCCCATTCATTTCTTACCTGGTGAATATCTGAATGACATACGCCACAAAATAATATTTCAATCTGCACATCATCTGCATTTAAAGCCCTGCGTTCAAAACTATAAGGGGTGAGCGGGGTCGATGCATCCTGCGCTGCCCATGCTTTTGTTGATGTCATAAATTTTCCTGTGATTTTTAAATAAATAATAAAAATATTTGTATAAAGTAGCTCATTCCGGTTTACATTATTTGATCTATTGCCGCCAATACGATAACACTTAAAGGAGGTATAACTAATTTACCTTTTTCGGAAATGGAATGTGCTTCAAATTTTTTATGATCCCTGGTTTGCCATTTTGAATCATTTGAATCGAGTAGGGTTGTCCAACTTTCAGCACTGCCGGGCAATGTATAACTGATGGCACCACTGGAAAAATTTAAGAAACAAAGAATATATTGCGATTCATCCTCGCTTCGGCGGTGTAAAACCAAACCTTTATTTTCTAAAACATAAACGCGGATGTTATTCTTTTTAAAAGTTTGCAATGCAGGCAGCTTACGCATTTGGATCAATGCTTTATACCACGCATGTATAATGCCGTAACTTCCTTTATTTCTTTTTTGCCATTGAAGTTTACTGTCAATAAATGTTTTTTCCGCTTGCGGATCCGGTGGGTCGGCTGCCCAGTTGAAATCTTTAAATTCATTTTTCCTTCCTTCTCTTACTGCGTTCACCAGGTCAGGGTCAGCATGATTTACAAAATAAAAGAAAGGTTGATCTTCACCATATTCTTCACCCATAAATAGCAGGGGAATATAGGGTGATAACAATAATGTCCCCGCCGCCAGTTTCAATCGCTCTGCATTAACGAGTATGCTTAAACGCTCACCTTTTTCGCGGTTACCTACCTGGTCATGATTTTGATTAAAGACCACAAATTTTTTTCCGCTGATACCGGCTGAAGACGAACCGTGTTTTCTTTTTCTGAATTCAACATATTCGCCACTGTGTACAAAGCCATCGGTAAAAGCTTTTGCTAATTGATCCAAACGCCTGAAATCTTTATAACGATCCTTTCCGTTTTCATCAATCTGTACATAGGCGGAATGGTGAAAATCGTCCAGCCATTGTGCATCGAAACCATAACCACCTACCTCCGGGGACCGGATCACTTTGGTATCGTTCAGATCACTCTCGGCTATCAGGTATAAATGCCTGCCCAATTTTAATTCTAATCCATTGACTTTATTATTTACAAAATCCCAAAAATGAACGGCACCATTATCAAAGATTGAGTGAATGGCATCGAGCCTTAATCCATCAAAATGAAAATACTCAAACCAATAAATGGCATTATCCGAAAAATAATTTCGGACACCGTCACTGTATGCGCCATCAAAATTAACAGCATCTCCCCATGGTGTATGATAGTGATCGGTAAAATAAGGAGCAAATTCATTAAAATGATTTCCTTCAGGACCAATATGATTATAGACTACATCCAAGAAAACCGCAATACCTTTTGCATGACAGGCATCCACCAGATTTTTTAAACCTGCAGGACCACCATAAGAATGCTGTATTGCAAAAGGGAAAACACCATCATAGCCCCAGTTTCTAACCCCGGGAAATTGAGCAACGGGCATTAATTCAAGAGCGTTGATACCGGTTTCCACCAGGTCGTCCAGTAATGGAATGATGGCTTCAAATGTTCCTTCTTCTGTAAAAGTGCCGACATGAATTTCATACATGATCATATCTTTTATCGGCATTCCTTTCCACTCTTTATCCTGCCATTTAAAAGATTGGTGATCTACCACTTCTGAAGGACCAAACACGCCTTCCGGTTGAAATTGGGAAGCTACATCTGGCAGATCTTTTCCAGGTTCTGGTTGAAAAAAATAACGGGTTCCTGCTTTTATATCGTTGATGGTTACACTAAAATATCCTTGTTTATCTTTTTGCATATCCACCAGCATATCCACAGGATGAACAATATGCAACATCATGGATTCCTTTTCCGGTGCCCATACCCGAAACTGGCATTTGTTTTCTTCCTGCATTAATGCCCCTGTCATGAAATAATTTTAAGTTTAGTTATCCAGTTTAATGATGATCCCTTCATCTCCACTTAAATTGATATCGCCATCAATGCGCATATCTTCTAATTCCGGAATTGTTGCAGCAACCACCTGCCCGGTAAATACTTCGTGTTGTGGTTTAAAATAACATGGTCTGTGGCTCATGTTCAATACAATGAGAAAACGTGAACTGCCTTCAGCATGGCGGATGTATGCAATCATCTGGTTATTGGAGTATACCGGTTTATAATCTCCTACCATCAAAGTAGGTTCGCTCTGTCGCAATGCAATCAATTTATGGTAAAGCGTGAGCATGGAAAATGGTTTGTTTTTCTGAATGGCCACATTTTCTCTTGCATAAGATTTATCAATTCTTAACCATGGCCTGGAGCCGGAGAAACCTGCATATAATGAATCGTCCCATTGCATGGGTGTACGGGCCGGATCACGACTCAGGTTTTTGCCTGGCATATTCAATCCCTGTGGATCCATCACTTCATTAAAAGGAATTGGAACATCCCGCATCCCTATTTCATCTCCATAATAAATTGTTGGGGTACCCCTTAACGTTAGCAATAAGATCACCGCAACTTTCGCCTGCATAAAACCAACGCGGCTTGTTATTCGACTTTGATCGTGGTTATCCAGAACCCAGTTGGGCCAGCCGTTTTCTGGCAATGCTCCTTCATATTCATCAATCACAGATGAAATAACCGATGCATCCCAGGGTAAGCCGAGTAAAAGAAAATTAAATGGCAGATGGGCTCCTTTATTTTCGTGTCCATAATAAGTAACCAGTTTATGTACTGGTAAATAAATTTCACCGATCAATAAGCGGTTCCCAAATTCATCCAGCACGGCACGCATTTCCCTCACAATATCATGCACCATCGGCTGATCAGTGGAATAAACAGGCAGTAATTTTTCATAATCGGCCATATGGTTTTCATAATCTTTATTCACGGGATTATCTCTGAATTGTTTGTCTTTTATCATATGCCACATCACATCAACCCTAAATCCATCCACACCTTTTTTTAACCAGAAACGGATTACATCCATCATGGCCTGTTTCACTTCTTCATTACGCCAGTTTAGATCAGGCTGTTCTTTTAAAAAAGCATGATAGTAAAATTGCTTTGAATTTTCATCCCATTCCCATGCGGGCCCGCCGAAAACACTTAACCAGTTATTCGGTGGTGATCCATCGGGTAATGGATCATGCCATATATACCAATCACGTTTGGGATTATCAATACTTGATTTAGATTCAATAAACCAGGGATGCTGGTTGCTGGTATGATTTGGTACAAGGTCCAGGATCAATTTCATATCCCGGTTGTGCAGTTCTGTCAACAATTCATCAAAATCATCCATATTTCCAAAAATGGGATCAATGCCGGTATAATCAGCAATATCATAGCCAAAATCAGCCATAGGAGAGGGATAGATAGGGGAGATCCACAGTGCTGGAATGCCCAGCCACTGCAGGTGATCCAACCTTTGAATGATGCCCTGCAAATCGCCTATGCCATCATTATTGCTATCCTGGAACGATCGGGGGTAGACCTGGTAAATGATTCCTTTCTGCCACCAGGCATATTGGTTAATTGGTTTATCCATGGGCAATAGCTACACAAAAAATATTCCAACTGGTTGATAAGATGAATAGTTGATTAATTGACAGGTTAATTCTTATGTTATAAGGAATAGGCGTTTTGGGGGTATTAGATTTTATATTTAATTGGTCCGAAACATTTATACAACAATTTTTTTAACGTATCATCATCATTGTCAAATTGTCAAATTTTCAAATTGCCTAATTGTATATTTGCCCATTAAAATATTAGCTAAAGAAATTTTATGATTCAAAGAATAGTAAAAATTGTTGTGCTCTCATTTATCTTATTTTATGTACCCATTCAAGGTTTTGCCTGGGGTGTATTGGGCCACAGGATTACAGGCCAGGTTGCTGAAAGCTATTTATCAGTTAAAGCAAGGAAAGCAATCAAAAAAATTTTGGGTAATGAATCTCTTGCCATGGCAGCGAATTATGCAGATTTTATTAAATCAGATTCAACCTATAAATACATTGACAACTGGCATTATGTAAATATTGATTCAGGGATGACAGCCCAACAAATTGAATTGAAGTTGCAAAGTGATACCGGTACCAATGTTTATAACAGGATCATTTTTTTGACCAATGAATTAAAAAGAGAAGATCTTCCAAATGATAAAATAGTTTTTTATTTAAAGTTATTGATCCATTTTGTTGCAGATCTGCATCAACCTATGCATGTTGGCCAGTACAAAGATCTTGGGGGGAACCTCATTCGCTTAACCTGGTTTAATCAGCCATCCAACCTGCATCGTGTTTGGGATGAGCACCTGATTGAATTTCAGCAATTAAGTTATACTGAATATGCACAGGCTATCAATTTTACAACAGGCAATCAATTAAAGACCTGGCAACAAGCTCCAATAAGTACGTGGGTTACTGAATCTTATTTTATTGCACAGGGATTATACAGGGAAATTGGAAATAAAGAACCCAGGTTAAGTTACAGGTACAACTTCGATCATCTGAACACCCTGAACCAAAGATTATTGATTGGTGGAGTAAGACTCGCAGGCTTACTGAACGAAATATTCAAGTAACTAATCGGATTTGGCCCGGATTTGGTTTTTATCGATTGCAAATTATATGTCATTAAAATATTAGCGATGAAAAAATTATTATTACTGACCATTTCATTTTGCATGGTATTGATCATGGATGCCCAAAATAGTTTGAATGTAATGACATTTAATATCCGATTAAATCATGCAGGTGATAGCCTTAATGCCTGGCCTCACCGGAAAGATATGGTTGCTTCACAAATTTTATTTCATGATGCTCACCTGGTTGGCGTTCAGGAAGCATTGCACTCACAAATGGAAGACCTTCAGCAACGATTGCCTGGATATAAATTCGCTGGTGTTGGACGTGCAGATGGACAACAGGGTGGAGAATATTCTGCAATTTTTTACGACTCCAGTCGCTTTACATTAATAAAAACAGAAACCTTCTGGCTGGCGGAAGAAACGAATATACCAGGCCGCAAAGGCTGGGATGCTGCCATAGAACGTGTGGTTACCTGGGCGGAGTTCAGGGACAAAAAAACCAGTAAAACATTTTACCATTTTAATACCCATTTTGACCATGTAGGTAAAATTGCACGTAAGGAAAGTGCCCGGCTTATACTGGAAAAAATAAATGAGATAGCAAAAGATCAACCAGTTATATTAACAGGGGATTTTAATGCAAAACCTACAGATGAGCCCATTCTGGTACTAACGGATATCAATAACCCAAAACACGTTATTCAATCAGAAGCTATTTCAGAAACACCCCATTACGGACCCGCCGGTACATTTACCGGTTTCCAATCCAAAGAAACCAGTAATGAACCTATCGATTATATTTTTATTAAAAATGGTATAAAAGTTTTGAAGCATGCGACGCTGTCCCAAACCTGGCAAGGAAAATTTTCGTCCGATCATTTCCCCGTACTTGCTGTTTTGGAGATAAAATAATCTAAACATTAAAAACATTCCATGCCAGCTTCAAACGATGACGCTATCAGCATCAACAAATACATCAGTGCATCTGGTTTTTGTTCAAGGCGTGAAGCGGATAAACTGATCGAAGCATATCGTGTAACGATCAATGATGAACTGGCAATAGCCGGTACCAAAGTTTTGCCCGGTGATAAAATAGCGATAGACGGGGAGAAGATTAAATCTAAAAAGAAACCTATTTACCTTGCATTCAATAAACCAGCAGGCATTACAAGTACAACAGACCTGAAAGACAAGACCAATATCATCAGTTATATTAATTTCCCCAAACGCATTTTCCCGGTAGGCAGATTGGATAAAGATTCGGAAGGATTAATATTTTTAACTAATGATGGTGATATCGTAAACAAGATCCTGCGTGCCAGCAACCATCATGAAAAAGAGTATATCGTGTCGGTTGATAAAGCCATTGACGCTGGTTTCATATATAAAATGGCAAATGGCATTCCTGTTCTTGGCACCATTACTAAAAAATGTTTTGTAAGACAGGAAGGTAATCGCAAATTCAGAATTGTTTTAACACAGGGATTAAACAGGCAGATAAGACGCATGTGCGAATTTTTAGGTTATGAAGTAAAGACGCTTACCCGGGTACGCATCATGCATATAAACATAGGAAACTTACCGTTGGGAAAAACAAGATACTTTACAGCACCGGAAATTGAAAAATTAAATGAACTTGTGGCAGGTTCCAGTAAAACAGTTGAGGTATCTACTCCTTTAAGCAAGCCTCGCAATAAAAGGAAAGGATGAGCATTTTCTCACAACTTTTTTATTTGTTCTTTTTTTTAAATATAAAAATACCATTCATATAGTTTAATTTTTGGGGATAGTGAAAAAGTTTAAATTAACAGACACTAAAAACCAAATGATATGAGAACTACATTACTAAGTATTTTGCTTGTTGTGGTTGGTTTTTCAAGTCATGCACAACTTCGCTTCCTCCCCATGATCGGTTTCGAAAATTCTATGGTTTGTTTAAAGTACAATGATCAGAAAGTCAATTCTGCATTGGATAATGTAATTTCTCCGCAAATGTTATTGAGATTGGATTATGCCTTTAAGAAAGGACATGGACCTTTTATAAGTGTTAATACAAATCGTTCGGCCATTAATTATCGTTTTAGCGATCCTGCTACCGGTATGAATCAATTTAATACCTCAAATGCAGATTATCGCTTAAGCATAGCCGGTGGATATAGTTTTACGACCAAACCTATCTTCTTTAATAAGCCATCGTCAAGTACAACAAAAACCTTAGAGGATAAAGAGGTGCAACAAAAGGAAATCGTGGTGATTAAAAAAAGTTGTGGTTCATCTAAAGAAATAAAAACAAGTTATTCAAACCGCGGCCATTGTGGAAGCAAATACAAAAAACCCTCAGAAAAAGTTATTGAAGAAGTGAGGGTCAGTAAAATACCGCAAAAGAAAAATGATGGATGGTTTATGCAAGTACAACCTTCCGCCGGACTAGCTTTTGTGCCTGGTGTAAGTAATGCCATTGAAAGAGAAATGCAGAATGGCACTAATCATTATAAGTACTCAGCAGGAGATTATAATACAGCATTGGTCATTGGTGCAAATTTTATATTTGGAAAATCCCGGGATCAGAAGTTTGTCGTTAACCTGAATTATTTTACAGGACTTGGCAACTTAGGTACACAATCATTGGTTATTGAAGAGGGTGGCAAAACAACTGTAACTGATCTGCGTTCTTCCGTTAGTGGCTGGTCAATGAGCCTGGGGTTACCCATACAACTGAGTAAAAGAAAGGCCCGTCAAATGAAAGCGGTTGAAGAAAAAA
>JACCYQ010000167.1 GCA_013696395.1 Chitinophagaceae bacterium | reverse complement strand
GAAATATTGGTAGCCAGTTCCTGGAAACTGGTATATACAAAGTTCCTGTAAGGGTCACGGCCAGTTCCAATGTCAAATCCATCGGCCAGCAAATATTGCGTGGAAATCTCCATCTGGCGCATATCTACCCTACCGGATAAATACAAATATTTATTAAGCAAGTCACCATGCCGGTTTTCTTCTGCCGTCCAAGCCCTTACCCATTTTGACCATCCATTCCGGCTGTACTGATCAATTCCTTCTACATCCATCAACCATGATTCGTATGTAGGTAAAGCTTCTTCGGTAATGGTATCACCAATCAAAACCGCCCACAGGTCATAATTCATTTCCCTGGCCAGGCCCTGAATTTCCCTTACTTCTTCAAAAAAATTCTCGTCTTTAGAATCAGGTAAGAGGTCCGAAGGTTGCCAGTTTTCTTCTATTGAACGCAGGTATTTTTCCATCAAATTATCCATTGATGGTTCCAACGCCTTCATTACTTCTAATCTCGTATTAGGTATAATCATCTGTTTTTTCTGATTGATTTGATGCCTAGATGAAATTTCCAATTAATAATTCTCTGAAAATTGGTATTCATTGTCATGGTGCTTTTAAAAATTTATTTACTTGTTTTAATAATATATAAGCAAATGTAATACCCAATCAGGTAAAATTATTCAACACCGCCTGATTGATAACCAACAAACTGAGGAAATAAAAAGTTTATCTGTTTTCAATCTTTTGTCAACCGCCTCATTAATTTTTTAAACTACTGTAAAACTTGTTAAAGAATTCGCCATTTATCTTATTGTACTTGCGTTAAAGAAGCGTTTCTTTATTTTTACAACAATAACACGAAAATCCTGAAAAAATTCCTGAATATACTGGCCCGCATTGTTTTATTTCTGTTACTCGCAATAATAGCCATAGGCATTTTTGTTCAAACACCTACCGGTCAGAATTGGGTGGTTAAACAGGTAACAAAAAAACTTTCCCGTGACCTGGAAACCCAGATAAGCATTAAACAGGTAGGTTTTAGTTTTTTTGACAAAATGAATTTGCAAGGTGTATTGATCCGCGATCAGCAGCAGGATACTTTGCTATACGCAGGCAGGATCAGAGTGAACATCACGGATTGGTTTTTTCTGAAAAACAGGATTGAACTCAAATACCTGGGACTGGAAAACGCTATTGTTAAACTACATAGAACCGACTCAGTTTGGAATTACCGGTTTATCCAGGATTACTTTATACCCACTACAGCCAGCCAAAAAAAGAAATCGGGTATTGATTTCAACCTCAAAAATGTTGATCTTAAAAATGTTGTGTTTGTACAGAAAGATGCATGGAACGGGAAAAATATGATGTTCAGCGTTGGAATACTTAGACTAGACACCAAAGAAGGTGATTTTGCCAAACGCATTGTACAGGTCAATAGTTTATACCTGAAAGATCCTATTGTCGCATTTTTCAATTACCCTAAAAAAAATCCAATATCGAAAGCCATCATTGATGAAACTGATCCCCTCCCTGTTAATATAGATTCACTTTTACAATGGAACCCTGCCGGTTGGGTTATTAATGTGGCAGAAATGAATATAGAAAACGGCCATTTTAAAAATGACAATGGTAATAGTGAACCGCTTTCACATTTTGATGGCAAACATGTATCGATAAGTAATATTAATGGCCAAATCAATTCCCTTCATTGGCGGAATGACACTATAACGGCATTGGTTAAATTGAACGCGAAGGAACGAAGTGGATTAAACATCCGCAACTTTGAAACTAATTTAAGGGTACATCCTGAAGCCCTGGAATTTAATAGCCTCCTTCTCGAGACTAATAATAGTGTTATTAAAGATCATTTGGTTTTGCGTTTTGACGATTTTGCTGATATGAACAATTTTATCAGCAATGTAAAAATGGAAGCTCGTTTACGAGGATCAGAACTCGATAGTGATGATATTGCTTTTTTTGCACCCCAGATAAAAAGCTGGAACCGTAAAATCAGGATATCAGGTGATGTACGGGGTTCCGTTAGTGATCTGAAACTGGAAGATCTGGTTATCCAGGCTGGAGGAAGCACTTATTTTGCAGGTAATGCAAGTTTGTTCGGATTGCCAGATATTGATCTGACTTTCATAGATCTCAGAGCGGATGATTTCAGAACCACCTATGCAGATGCCCTTACATATTTTCCCGATCTAAGGCGTGTTTCTCAACCGGCTTTGCATAAATTAAAATATATCCGTTTTAATGGAAGCTTTACAGGCTTTATCCGCGACTTTGTAACATATGGCACTATAGAAACAGCATTAGGTACCGTTTCAAGTGATCTTAATATGAAATTACCAAATGGAGCAACCCCGGTATACTCAGGAACCATTGCCACACAAAACTTTCAGTTGGGCACTTTTTTGGAAAATAATATGATTGGAAATATTGCTTTTGAAGGAGATTTAAGAGGACGTGGTTTTCAATGGAATTCCTTAATGGTTGATATTGATGGGAAAATAAAACATTTTGAATTTAATGATTACCGTTACCGAAATATTATAACAAAGGGAAAGTTGAATAAGCAGTTATTTGATGGATATTTCCAGATCAATGATTCAAATGCGGTAATGACTTTGAATGGGATTGTAGACCTGAATGGACAAACACCAAAATTTAATTTTTTGGCTGATGTTGAAGAGTTGAATTTGCAACCTTTGAAATTAACCAATGACAATCTTTCATTCAATGGAAAATTTAACCTCAATTTCACCGGAAGTAATATTGATAATTTTTCAGGTGTTGCCCGCATCAGTGATGGTTCTTTATTAAAAGATGGAATTCCCCTCTCTTTTGATTCCCTTTACCTGGCTTCTTCCTATGAAGGTGGAATAAAAACGCTAAGGGCAATTTCTAATGAATTTGATGCTACGGTTACCGGGGATTTTTTACTACAGGAATTACCCCAAACAGTTACATTGTTTCTAAATAAATATTATCCTGCATATATCCGGCAACCTGCTATCAGGCCAGGACCACAGGCTTTCAGCTTTGATATCAAAACCGGGTTGGTTGAAGAATATATTCAATTGATTAATAAAAATCTTACCGGTTTTAATAATAGTCATATCAGGGGTTCTTTAAACACTTCCAATAATCAATTGACTTTGGAAGCGGATATCCCCCGCTTTGCTTTCCAGAAATATGTATTTAATAATGCCCGGATAAAAGCTTCAGGCGACCTGGAAAAGTTAACATTGATTGGCGACCTTGATAATGTAATAATTGCCGACAGTCTAAACCTGCCACAAACCCATTTTGAGGTAGTAGCTCAAAATGATATCAGTAACATAATTATTGCAACAAGTGCCAACCAGGGCATCAATGATGCCAGGGTGGCTGCACAAGTTCAAACGTTCAGCGATGGTGTTAAGATAACTTTTCAACCCACCACTTTTGTATTGAATGGGAAGACCTGGACCATCCATGAAAATGGTGTATTGCAATTCAGGACAAGCAGTGTAGCAACAGGTGAACTTTTATTAACTGAAAGCAACCAGGAAATTAGAATCAATACCGTACCATCAGATATAGGAGACTGGAATGACCTGCAGGTAAAAATTACCAAATTAAATTTAGGTGATCTTTCTCCTTTTTTGTTAAAGAAAAACAGGTTAGAAGGTCTTATTTCCGGAAATATTTTTGTGGAGGATCCTGCTGGCAGAATGAGTATTGAAGGCGATGTTTTAACAGACCAGTTAAGATTAGATGATGACTCTATCGGACAAGTACAGGCGAATATTTCATATAACAATACCACCGGCGAATTGAAAGGTCGTGGGTACAACCTAGATCCTAACCATAAAATTAATTTTGATCTTAATCTTTTTTTCAAAGACAGCCTGCGGTTTAAAGATAATCGCATCACCGCAAACCTTCAATCCTTTCAATTAAATATTCTGGAAAGGTTCCTGGGTGATCTGTTTTCTGATATACAAGGCTATGTAACCGGTAACCTGGCCGTAACAGGACCATTTAATGAACTAACGTTTACAGGTAAGGGAAGATTAGAGGATGCTGGTTTACGCGTAAATTTTTCACAAGTATATTATAAATTAGATGATGCGGATATTGAATTAAAACCTACGGAAGTGAACCTGGGGACATTGAAAATGACGGACAGGTTTGGAAAGACAGCAACCTTAAACGGCTCCATACAGCATAATTCATGGAAAAATATGTTTTTTGATATCACCGCCCGGGTAGATAATCAACCCATGGAATTATTAAATACTACGGTAAAGAATAATGAACTTTTTTTTGGCAGAGCAAAAGGAACAGGGTCTTTTGCATTAATAGGTCCGCAGGCTGATATGTTTATGAAAATAGATGCTATGGCATCCCAACAGGATAGTTCCTATATCACTATCCGCAGCACCGAAACAAGAGAAAGTGGCAGGGCAGATTTTTTAGTTGAAAGAAAATATGGCCGTGAGATGACGGAAGAAGATGTAAAAACAAATCTGTCAAAGATTACTTATGATGTGGACATGACAGCAAACAACATGGTAAATGTAAAATTCATTTTAGATGATCTTACTGGTGATGAGATTAACGGCCGCGGAGAAGGAAACCTGAATATTAGGGCAGGCACGTTTGAACCCTTAACCATGCGTGGCCGTTTTGATATTGAACAAGGTGATTACACTTTTACCTTTCAATCCTTCTTCAAAAAACCTTTTGTATTAAGGCCCGGCGCCGGAAATTATATTAGCTGGAGTGGTGATCCTCTGGCAGCAACTGTAAGACTTACTGCACAGTACACCGCTGAAGATGTAAGTTTTGCGCCATTGGCTAATTCTTTAGGTTTAAATACAAGTTTATCAAGAGTAAGGGGTGATGTATTTGTTGTGG
Organism: Chitinophagaceae bacterium; assembly: GCA_013696395.1. Classification (GTDB taxonomy): domain Bacteria; phylum Bacteroidota; class Bacteroidia; order Chitinophagales; family Chitinophagaceae; genus JACCYQ01. The sequence goes on along the minus strand of JACCYQ010000167.1, from coordinate 10,246 downwards.
CTACGCTAACGGAAGATCTGTTCAGGCCGGTCATTGATTTCCGCCTGGAGTTTCCGCCTAACAGTGTAGCAATCACTGATCCATCATTATCATTCAGTATTCAGCAGATTGTAAAGAACCAGAATGAATTGTATAAGCAGGCATCTTATTTAATTGTATTTAACAGCTTTGCCAATGTGGAAAGTATTCAAAATACGGGCGGTGGTTCATTTGGAACGGCACTGAATGAGTTTGCATACAGCACGCTTTCGGGTATATTCTTCAATGAAATAAATAAACAATTAAACTCCATTCTTACAAAAATTTTTAAAAATGACGAGAATCTAACGTTTACCCTTAGTGGATCATTGTATAATCGAAACCTGATTGACCGCAATGCCAATAACAGTTTTAACATCAACCAGGGTAATTTCAATTTTACAGTTGGCCGTTCTTTCTTTAATGACAGGTTTCTTCTAACTTTTGGCAGCGGGTTTGATGTACCGCTTGCGAACAGTGCACAATATAATTTTCAATTTTTGCCGGATGTAACTGCTGAATGGCTGATCAACAAATCTGGCTCTGTTAGAGCTACTTTTTTTTACAGGGAAAATCTTGATTACCTCACCACAAGCGTCAGCAGCCGCACTACTAAACGTGCAGGAGTCAGTATTGCCTACCGGAAAGAATTTGACAGCCTGGATGAGTTATTAACTAAAAAGAAAAGAGAAGCGCAGGCGGAAATCAGAAATTTACCTGCACCACCAGTTTCCGGTACCAATGGAAATGATGAATAAAATAAACTGTTGAATTCAGTTACATAAACTCGTGACCCATTTTGTCGCGTTTGGTTTGCATATATTTTTCATTGTGCGGATTTGATTGAATATGCAACGGGACATTCTCGACTATTTCGAGACCATAACCTATCAACCCAACTCTTTTTTTAGGATTATTACTGATCATTCTTAATTTGGTAATGCCAATATGCCTTAGCATTTGGGCCCCAACACCATAATCCCGCTGATCCATTTGAAATCCAAGGTGAAGATTTGCTTCTACAGTATCCATACCTTCTTCCTGCAAACGATAAGCTTTTAATTTATTCAACAGCCCTATTCCTCTTCCTTCCTGGTTCATGTATAGAATAGCACCTTTACCTTCCGTTTCAACCATTTGCATTGCTTTATGCAATTGGTCTCCACAATCACAACGTAATGAGCCCAGTATATCACCCGTAAAACAGGAGCTATGTACCCTAACTAATACTGGTTCATCTTTTTCCCAAACACCTTTAATCAATGCAAGGTGTTCATTAGATGTATTTTTTTCCTGGAATGCTAACAATACAAAATCTCCATATTGCGTAGGCATATCAACCCTTACAATTTCTTCGATCAGTGAATCCCGCTTCATACGGTATTCTATAAGGTCCTTGATGGTAATCAACTTAAAATTGAACCTTTCAGCTACTTTGATTAACTCAGGCAAACGAGCCATACTTCCATCATCATTCATAATTTCAACCAATACACCTGCTGGTTCCATCCCGGCCAAACGGGCAAGGTCAGTAGTTGCTTCAGTATGACCAGTACGTCTTAAAACACCACCTTTTTTAGATCTTAAAGGAAAGATATGTCCGGGCCGACCCAGATCTTCGGGCTTTGTCTGGGGATCAATCAAAGCCTGGACGGTTTTTGCCCGATCATGTGCAGAAATACCGGTAGTGCAACCAAAACCCAGCAGATCAACTGAAACCGTAAAGGCCGTTTCGTGCAATGCGGTATTATTATTTACCATTACTTCAAGGCCTAGTTCATTGCAGCGATCTTCCAAAAGAGGAGCGCAGATTAAACCCCGGCCATGTTTACTCATAAAATTAATTACTTCAGGAGTTACGTTTCGGGCGGCGGTAATAAAATCCCCTTCATTTTCCCGGTCTTCATCATCCACCACAATGACCAATTTGCCGGCCTTAATATCTTCAATGGCACTTTCAATAGTGTCGAACATGTATGCAGAAATTTTTGCAAAGGTAAAACAAAACCACTGCCATATATAGGAATCATTTTTCTATATAATGTACGCAGGCAGCAAACAGAGGTAAAAAATTGTCTATTATCAACTCTGCAAATGGGTAACAAATTGTTAATATTTCGATGTTCATTTACACCATTATTTGTATTTCTTTGCACCCGTAAAACAACCACATATGTTTAAGAGCTTTTTAACCTTTTTAGGAATTTTATTATGTAGCATTCAACTAATGGCACAGGTTACCACCAGCAGTATGAGTGGATCCGTGAAATTATCGACCGATGAACCCCTGGTTGGTGCTACCGTAACCGCCACCCATTTACCCACTGGTACTGTATATCGTACGGTAACCCGAACCGGCGGTCGTTTTGATATAGTAAATATGGACCCGGGAGGCCCTTATAGTGTTGTGGTTTCTTTTATTGGTTTTGGCCAGTCTACCCAGTCTAATATAACTTTAGCTTTGGGTGAGGAACAACGGACTGATTTTATGATGACCACCGAAACCGGGGAACTTTCTGAAGTAGTATTATCAGCAACCAGGAATAACAGGGTTTTAAAAAGTGGTGCTGTTACCAATATCACTACCACGCAATTAAATAATCTTCCTACAATAAGCCGTAGTATAAATGACTTTACCCGTTTAACGCCACAAGCTGGTAATACCAGTAGTTTTAATGGCCGTGATAGCAGGTTTAATAATATTACCATTGATGGTGCAAACTTCAACAACAGTTTTGGTTTAAGTTCCAATAATTTACCAGGGGGGGATGCACAACCCATTTCATTGGATGCCATAGAAGAGATCAGTGTAAATATATCTCCTTTCGATGTACGCCAGGGAAATTTTACAGGTGCAGGAATAAGTGCAATCACCAGGAGTGGAACCAACACATTTACAGGTTCGGTATATACTTACTATCGTAACCAGGATTTTAATGGACGGGATGTAGGTAATTTCAAATTAGCGGAAACAGAAAAAACAGCTAACAAATTATATGGTGCACGTGTTGGTGGACCGATCATTAAAAATAAGTTATTCTTTTTCTTAAATGGTGAATATGAAACCCGCACTTATCCTGGTTTAAACTGGGTTGCAACAAGAAGTGGTGCATCGGGAGCAAACGTTTCCCGTACTACTGCTGCTGACCTGGATGCAGTTTCAGATTATGTAAGAAATCAGTTTGGTTATGAAACAGGCGCTTATGAGAACCTGGGTAATTTTTCTTCAGATAATATAAAAGCTTTAGGCAGGATTGATTGGAATATCAGTGATGACCATCGTTTAAGTGTTCGCTACAATTATGTAAAAAGTACCAGCGATCAGACCACAAATAATACTTCTGCACCAAATCCAAGAGCCAGTTCTAACCGCTGGAGCCGAAATGCAATGGCATATTCTAATGCGAATTATGGATTTGAAGATTTGGTTTCTTCCTGGACAGTTGATCTGAAAAGCAAATTTGGAAAATTCAACAACCAGTTATTGGGTACTTATACAAATATCGAAACAAACCGCACCAGCGGATCCTCTCCTTTCCCTTTTGTTGATATCTGGGAAGATGGTGACCAATATATAAGCCTGGGATATGAACTTTTCAGTTACCAGAATGCTGTAAAAAATAAAGTGTATACGATTACTGACAATTTATCCTATAATGTAGGAAAACATAGCCTGACCGCAGGTTTGGCATTCGATTACCTGTATTTTGGTAACAGCTTTTTGCGGTACGGAACAAGCTATTATCGTTTTAATTCGGTGAACGATTTCTTAACGAACCAGGCACCTACTGCTTATGCATTAACCTATGGTTATAATAATACTGATCCGATTGCTGATTTGGAATTTGGTCAGTTAGCTGGTTACTTGCAGGATGAGATAAAAGTAAATGACAAATTAAAAATAATGGCCGGTATTCGTTTTGACAAACCCATTTACTTGAAAGATCCGGAAGCCAATGCTGCTATTGCTGAAAAAACATTTCAGGACCTGGAAGGTCAGCCATACAAATTTGAAGTAGGAACATGGCCAAAAAGTAAACTGTTATGGTCGCCAAGAATTGGATTTAATTATGATGTTGAAGGAAACCGTAACCTGATCGTTCGCGGTGGTACTGGTATATTTACCGGACGTTTACCATTTGTGTATTATACAAACCAACCGACAAACAGTTATGGTTTACAGGCAACAGTTGAAGTAGTTGGTTCAGGTGCGGCAGCATATCCTTTCAACCCCGATCCAAATGCATACCGCGAAACTTTTCCACAATCATCCAGTACGCTGCCTTCAAACGCATCATTAGCGATTGTTGATAAAGATTTTGTTTTCCCACAGGTTTGGAGAACTTCATTAGGATTTGATAAACGTTTACCATGGGATCTATTATTGACGATGGAAGCCATTTATACCAAAGATGTAAATGCCATATTCCAGTATAATGCAAACCTAAAGGAACCTAATAGCGCATTTACTGCCGGTCCTGACCAAAGACCTCGTTTTAATGCTTCTGCTGACAGACCTGTTGAATCAAATATAAGGGAAGCGATGGTATTAACTAATACTGATCGTGGTAATGGTTTCAGCTATGCTGCAGTTATAAGCCGCAACTTCCGCAATGGTTTCTTTGGACAAATATCCTACAGTTATAATCACACCATGGATTTGTCAAGCAATCCTGGTTCGCAAGCTGCTTCTGCATGGAGCAATTTGAACAGTGTGCGTGGTAATAATGACCTGGACTTGTCCATTTCTCAATTTTCCGTTCCTCATCGCTTGACGGCGGTTGCATCTTACCGTTTTGAATATGCGAAAAGTTTAGCAACCACAATCTCCCTATTCTATGAAGGTAACTCGCAGGGAAGATTCAGTTACCGATATAGTAATGATATGAATAATGATGGTTTAAGTAATGACCTGCTATACATTCCCAAAGATCGGGCTGAGGCGGGTATGTTAATCCCTAATGCAGCAGAAGCAGATGCATTCTGGGCATATGTACAACAAGATAAATACCTGGATCGTAACAAAGGGAATTACGCTGAAGCTTATGGTGCATTATTACCCTGGTTGCATAATATTGATCTGAAGTTATTGCAGGATTTCTCTGTAAGAGCAGGTGGTAAGAAGCACACTTTGCAATTCAGTGTTGATATGCTGAACTTCACCAATTTTATAAATAAAGAATGGGGAGTAAGAGACAGGCAGGTGATTAACAATGGCGGGATATTGCGTTATTCCGGCTTGGCTTCAGGAATGCCACAATTTACATTAAACCAGGTGAGTGGCGCTTTCCCAACCAGGACTTTTGAGCCGTTGACTACAACAACCAGCACATGGGGATTACAGTTAGGATTACGGTATATTTTTTAATGGATTGAATACTTTTAATAAAAAGAAGCTGTCTCAAAATGAGGCAGCTTCTTTTTTTAATCAGTAATTAATTTGAAAATGATAACACTAACTGACTTTCAGCCCAAATGTCCAAATACCCAATTCCCAATTCCATACTCAATCATCCAATCAACTAAATCCCCATTTCAAAAACACGGGAAATGCTTTCCCCCAGGATGCCATATCATGGCGACCATCTGGCATTTCATAATAGAAGATGTCTTTGTTTTTATCATACCCTTTCGATTCCAGATCCCTGATCAGGTCCTGTGTATCATCAATGGAATCGATAATTCCATTATTGTTCCGGTCCTGCGTTTCATCCATATTGCCACATTGAAAAAAGAATTTCGTTCCGGGATAATGTTTCCCTTTACGAATTTGATTATGCATAATACGATGCTGATCATCATTGTATTTTATATCCTTTGCATCCATAGAACGCCACCATAATGAACCGGAAAAAACGCCTGCTATTTTAAAAACCTCCGGGTAATGCCAGACAATATCCAAGGCTGATAATCCGCCCAGGCTGAAACCAGCAAATGACTTTTGAGTGAAGGTTATTTCGGGATAAGTTTCTTGTAAAAAAGGCAATAATTCCTGCATGATAAATGAAACATAAAAACCAGCCTTATTACCAAAGCCAAGATAATCTGGAACACCAGCTACGCCATATTCCCGTTTGCGATCAGCACCAGCTTCAATTGCTACACAGCATATTGGATTGATTTCTTTTGTCTGAAAAAGCCCGTGCAGGATTTTCTCTAAACCTACTTCCTCCATATTCTGCCCATCATTAATTAATAATAAAGGCATGTTTTTTATCCCCGGGTAATCCTTAGGTAAGAAAACATGTATTAATACATTTCTTTTTAAAAAAGTGGATATAATAATGTATTTATAATGGATGACTTCTTCTTTCCTGATCGTTTGCATTTGTATCAAAAATAAGTAAACGTACCTGACATAAGATTATTAACCTTATGAAAAAGATAAATGGTTATTTAACTATATTACAATTGAAAAGTGAATTTGGTGGCGCCCTTTTTTACAAGCGCTGATTCTTTATCAATAACTGATCTTTAAATATTATCTATGAAAAAAATAGGCATATTGTTTGGAAAGGAAAGGTCATTTCCTATGGCATTTATCGAAAGAATAAATGGGAAAGCAATAAAAGATGTGATTGCTGAACCGGTTCGCATTGACAAAGCTATGCAGGGGGAACCCGGTGGATATGCAGTCATAGTCGACCGCATTTCCCAGGACGTTCCATTCTATCGTACCTGGTTGAAAAACGAAGCATTAACAGGTACTGCGGTAATTAATAACCCTTTTTGGTGGAGTGCCGATGATAAATATTTTAATAATTGCCTGATGACCAAGATTGGAGTGCCGGTTCCTAAAACGGCTATACTACCCTCCAATGAATTACCAACGGATACTTCGGGTGAATCTTTTTCAAACCTTGCTTACCCTATGGATTGGGAAAGTATTTTTAATTATGTTGGGTTTCCTGCTTACATGAAACCTTATGCTGGTGGAGGGTGGAAAAGTGTTTACCGATTAGAAGATGCAAGAGACTTTTATGAAAAACACAATGAAACCGGTCAATTAGTAATGTTACTGCAGGAAGAAATTGTATTTGATGAATATTATCGCTGCTATTGTATCGGGGGAAAACATATCCGCATCATGCCATATGAACCGCGAAATCCATTTCATTTAAGATATTCCGCTACTTTCAGTCCATCTATGGAAAGGCTGAAACAAATGGAAGATATCGTTTACCGGATCAATCAGTATTTGGGATATGATTTCAATACAGTGGAACTGGCATTAAGAGATGGGGTTCCATATGCCATTGACTTTGGCAACCCTGCCCCGGATGCGGAACAATCCAGTGTTGGCATTGATAATTTTGAATGGGTTGTTGAAACTGCCGCCAACTTTGCCATTGAAAAAGCATTGGATTATAAACCAAACAGGGATAACCTGACATGGGGCGAATACATTAAAAGATCGGCCACAAAGAAAAAGCTAGCTGAATAATAAAACAATGGTCATAAAGCTTATAATTTATAGGCTATAAATTAATTGGCAGTTTAGCAACCCTTAATCTTCTTAATACATAAAATTCTGTGCATGGCACAATTAAATTACAGTCATTTTACACTAGGCATTGAAGAAGAATATATGGTGATTGATCCTGAAAGCAGGGAATTAAAAAGCCATGAGCAAAAAATAGTTATTGAAGGGCAGAAAGTAATTAAGGATAAAGTGAAAGCGGAGATGCACCAGGCCGTGGTTGAAGTGGGTACAGACATCTGCAAAAATATTGATGAAGCTCATTCAGATGTTTCTGTGTTACGCAAAACCATGTCAGATATTGCTCAATCAATTGGACTTTCAATGGGAGCAGCTGGCACACATCCCTTCAGTCATTGGGAAAGCCAGTTGATCACGGATCATATACGGTACAATGAAATAGTGAATGAATTGCAGGAGGCCGCCCGCAGTAACCTGATTTTTGGATTACATGTACATGTTGGAATGGATACAAGAGAGATGGCTATGCATATCGCCAATTCCACCCGTTATTTTTTACCGCATGTTTTTGCATTAAGTGTTAATTCACCATTTTGGGAAGGGAGGCATACAGGTTATAAATCATTCCGCACAAAAGTTTTTGATAAATTCCCCCGTACAGGCATTCCGGATACATTTAATAGTATAGAAGATTATGATAGTTATATCAAATTGTTGGTAAAAACTAATTGCATAGATAATGCTAAAAAAATTTGGTGGGATATCCGCGTTCATCCATTTTTCAACACAGTGGAATTTCGTATTTGTGATGTACCGATGACGGTTGATGAAACAATTACGCTGGCTGCCATTTTCCAGGCATTGTGTGCTAAGATCTATAAACTGCGTTTACAGAATTTAAATTTTATCCAGTATAGTCGTCACCTGATCAATGAAAATAAATGGAGAGCCAGCCGGTATGGCATAGATGGCCGCCTGATTGATTTTGGAAAAGAGGAAGAAGTAAATACAAGGGTCCTGATTTACGAATTACTTGATTTTATAGATGATATGGTAGATGAGTTGGATTCCCGACACCGGGTTTCCTATGTTCATAAAATACTTGAACTGGGTACAGGTGCAGATCGCCAGTTGGCTGTTTATGAAGAATCCAAAAACCTTGTAAGTGTAGTGGACTATATCCGCAGTCAATTTCTTTACGGTATTTAAAATAAAAAAGTCTGTAAAAAACATATGTTTATTACAGACTTATGAATGATCAATTATTAAAGGTTATTTCCCTTAGCTTCCAGCCTGAACGATATTTTACAGATCACACCATAAGAAACGATCTTCCCATCCTTAACATGGCCCTTCATATCTTTTACATAAACCGAATCAATATTATGAATGGTTTTAGCGGCTTCTGTTACCGCGTTACTTACAGCATCATCAAAACTTGTAGGTGACGAAGAAATTACTTCTATAACTTTTACTATTGGCATAAAACAATACTTTTAACAGTGAAAAAATGATTTTAAATTGATTTATTGAAAGATAACGGTTATCCATGGGGTAAAAAAGCTCATCCTGTAAAATGGCATAACCACTGGTACGATGCAGCATTTAAAAACTACCTGCATCTACATCTTTAATAAATTTTATAATACCTTCCATAAATACCTGCTGATCATCCCACATAGCAAGGTGACTGCCATTGGGACAATGTAAGTAACGCCCGTTTTTTACTTTTTCACTTTGTTCCTTCATCATTTTTGGATCCATAGTATCATATTCAGCGCCAACCATTAAAGTAGGGATTGTAATTTTATCCAGGTCATCCATCCTGTCCCAGGTCAACAATCGTCCGGAAACTGAAAATTCACTGGGACCCTGCATCATAACATACACCGGGTAATTTACATGTTTAAATGTTCGGTTAACGGCATCTGGCCAAACTGGTAAACGGCAAATATGTTTATTGTAATATTCTGTTCTTAATAATTGCTGGTAGTTTGGGTCATCCATTTGTTTCAATGATTCATAAGCCATTAATGAATCCACTGCTGTTTTTCTCATGCCGGTTCTTAACTGCTCACCATATTTTGCATATAATGGAATACTTGCCATCATATTGCAAACGATTAATCCTTTCAGGTTTTGCTGGTATTTTAAAGCATATTCCATAGCTAATATACCACCCCATGAATTTCCCAATACATAAAAGTTTTCTTTATCAGCTCCTATTGCCTGTCTTACCTGTTCAACTTCTTCAACAAATCTTTCTGTTTGCCAAAGAGAACTATCCGTGGGTTGATCCGAATAATAAGACCCTAACTGATCATAATAATAAAATTCAAACCCTTCCTTTGGGAAAAAACTTTCAAAGCATTCAAAATATTCATGTGTCATAGCTGGTCCGCCATGCAAAAACAAAACTTTGATCCTGTTGTTATTTCCTACACGTTTGGTCCAGACATTAAATTCACCAATGGGTGTAGTGATGGGAATAAGTCGGACACCTCCCGATAAAACAGTGCTATCGCCATAATTAAAATACGTATGAACAGGCATTTCACTGGTATCTTCTCGTCCCGTTTTTTCTTTGCAGGACATGGAGATTATAGTCAATATTAGCAGGCAGATTCTCATGTTTTTTTATTTGGCTCAAAAGATAACCATTTATTTATTTAATTTGGCCTGCTTAAAGCCAGTTATGAAATTATTAGTTATCGTTTTTTTAATTATTTATTCCACCAATGTTTTTTCACAAACCCGCCAGGACAGTCTAAGGGTAATTGATCAATC
>JACCYQ010000163.1 GCA_013696395.1 Chitinophagaceae bacterium | reverse complement strand
GAATAACTTTGAATATGAAATTTGGCTTACTTTTTTCTTGCCTTATAGTTTTACAATTTTGTAATCAGCAAACTTCGGAAGAAAAGATTACAGATCAAGTTTCAGTTGCTAATGGTATCAATAACTTCAGCAAAGTGCAAATGCTGGAATTTATATTTAATGTACAACGGGATACGGCTCCGGCATCCAGCCGCCACTGGCAATGGTATCCAAAAAGCAATGAAGTAGTTTTTATAACGGATAGTAGCCATACAAAATTTAAAAGAACGGATACTTCAACACAAGAATTAAAGAAGTTGAATGCGCGGTTTACGAACGATGAATATTGGCTGTTGTTTCCTTTTCACCTGGGTTGGGACGATGGCTTTGAATTTACAGACAGCAGCATGAAGCCAGCGCCTATCAGTGGCAAAAGCCTGCATAAGATCACAATAAAATATAATGACAAAGATGGTTTTACGCCGGGTGATATATACGATGTATATATAGATGAAAAAAAACGTATACAAGAGTGGGCGTATCATAGCGCGGGTGCTGCAAAACCCTCATTAATAACAACCTGGGAAAACTATAGAGATTTTAATGGGCTACAGATTGCGCAGGATCACAAAACAAAAGATGGAAAGTTTCATCTTTGGTTTACAGGCATCCAAATAAAATATAATTAACTTTAGCTATCATCATAAAATTTAAATAATGAAAATAGCTGTATGTGGAAAAGGAGGGGTGGGTAAAACAACTATCAGTGGATTATTATGCAGAAGTTTAGGTAGTAAAGGTATTTCTGTACTTGCTATTGATGGTGATCCAAATCCAAACCTGGCACTAACGCTGGGCATAGATCCCAAGGCTACAATGCCTAAAGCACTTACTTCAAAGTTACTGGAGGTTTATGAAAAGGATGATGGTAAAAAATATGCTAAACTTAATGCACCACTATCTGAAGTGATGGATAATTATGGTGTAAAAACTAACGATAATGTTACTTTGTTAGCCGTAGGGCAGCCGGAACATGCAGGTACAGGATGTATGTGCGGTATTCATACTACTGTGAGAGAAATAATTCATACTGCTTTGGAAGAAAGTGAACAAGTAACTTTGCTTGATCTTGAAGCTTCGCTTGAACAAATGAAACGGGGCACTTCAAAATATGTTGATGTTTTGCTTTGTGTGGTGGAACCCTATTATCGTTCCATGGAGGCAGTTGCCCGTTTTCAGCGCCTGGGTAAAGAGCTTGAAATCAAAAATATAGTTGCTGTTGCAAATAAAGTAAAGAATGCAGAAGATGAAGAAGCCATTCGTCAATTTTGTTTACAGACAAATTTACCGGTTATTGCAGTTATTCCATATGATGCTACTATTGCCGAAGCCGATAAAACTGGTTCATTAGATATCAATGCTATTGATGGTTCACCCGCTTTACTGGCTATAAATCAGTTAGCAAACGATTTGCTGGAAACTGTAAAAGCATAACATCCAAACGGCTATTCACTCCGTCTCAGTTTCCATCCATTGAAAGGTTTTACCGTTCCGCAATTTGGTCCGCCTCCTTTTTCTGAACCGGGGACGAATGCTTCACATAACATGTTAGAGTCAGATACTGATTGCTTTATAATTTCCGGTGTTATCCCTGTCAATGGAATTTTTAAACGGCGGCTCCAACATGAATCTTTTTGCCCTGCAAAAGTTCCAATATCAATATAAATAAACCGGTCACCGCGCGGGCCTTGCGCAAACGGTCCAAGAAAAACAGGAGGGTTGCCGGCAGAAGATTTTACTCTAACCCTGCATTCAAATTGCAAACTGCCACCATGACCTCTCTTCGTCTCAACGGTTTTGAAATCTACACCCTTACCTTCCTGTAATCCATAGTCAACTCCAGGAGTTGAATCTTCTAAAATAATTCTTAGGATGATTTCAAGCTCCATGGTTTAGATAAAAGCTCATGCGGATTAGTTGTACAATCGCTACCATTCCACTGCAAGTTTAAAATAGGAGATAATGAGCTAAAGTGAAATCTTTCGACCATTTCTTTAAAATTGTTTAATCACTTTACCTATTCAGGCTACTCAACTGTTGAGGTCTGTTGAAAACATCCGCAGATAATGAGGAATTGAATTTCACGTCTGAAATTAAATATTCTTCTAAAATTTTTCCATTACTCCGGTAATATTTATTAGAATGGCTTAAAACAATATTGCCTTCCCTTTTAAAATCGTCAAGGTAAATTTCTTCCGGCTGTACATTGCTTTTCAGCGATGGATAATGTTCAATTTTCCTTATTAATTTATCGTTGGGGTCAACATAAAAAACCCAGCGGTCGCGTCCAACCTTCGGGTCAAAAGTCAGATCTAACAATATTGCCTTTTCCCCATTTAACATCGCTGTTCCTGCATTACGGGGCTTCACTCCATCGTCAGTTAACTTAAAAGGGAACGACATACGGTATAACGC
>JACCYQ010000145.1 GCA_013696395.1 Chitinophagaceae bacterium | reverse complement strand
TATTAAGTGATGCTGCGCAAATTGCATTATGGCCAACCGTAAAAAAACATCTGACACCAGGCAAGGCATTGTATTTTTCTCACGGTTTTGGAATCACCTACAATGACCAGACAGGCATTGTACCCCCAAAAGATGTAGATGTTTTTTTGGTGGCACCAAAAGGTTCAGGCACTTCTTTACGTCGCATGTTTTTACAAGGCCGCGGATTGAACAGCAGTTATGCCATCTTCCAGGATGCAACAGGAAAAGCATTTGACAGGGTTGCCGCATTAGGTATTGCGATTGGTTCAGGATATTTATTTGAAACAAATTTCAAGAAAGAAGTATACAGTGATCTTACCGGTGAAAGAGGTACGCTGATGGGCGCTATACAGGGAATTTTTGCAGCACAGTATGATGTACTGCGTGCCAAAGGGCACTCTCCTTTTGAAGCTTTTAATGAAACAGTTGAAGAACTTACACAATCACTAATGCCGTTGGTTGCGGAAAATGGAATGGATTGGATGTATGCCAATTGTTCGACAACTGCTCAACGAGGTGCGCTGGACTGGTGGAAAAAATTCAGGGATGCTACTGCTCCTGTATTTAAAGAATTGTATGAAAGTGTTGCAGAAGGTAAAGAAGCCGCCAAATCCATTGAAAGCAACAGCAAAGCGGATTACCGTGAAAAGCTGGAAGAAGAACTGAAAGAATTACGGGAAAGTGAATTGTGGCAGGCGGGCAAAACGGTGAGAAGCCTTCGTCCGGAAAATCAATCATCTGCTTCAAAAACAGAAACAGGTAAAAAACCGGCATTGGAGACGGCCAATTAAATGATGCAGGAACTTAAGTCGACATATAAATCAGTCAGTCAGCCATCAAACGCAAAAAAAACAAGTGATCTTGATTTTGAAAAGGCTGCAGAACGACTGAAAGGTGTAATTTATCATACCCCTTTATCGTATAATAAAAACCTGAGCAGGAAGTATAACTGTGATGTATACCTGAAAAGAGAAGATCTGCAGGTGGTACGCAGTTATAAACTCAGGGGTGCTTTTAATATGATGAGTTCCCTGCCAAAAGACCAGTTAAAAAATGGTGTTGTTTGTGCAAGCGCAGGAAATCATGCACAGGGATTTGCATACAGCTGTAAGCTGTTGGGTATAAAAGGGGTTGTTTTTATGCCGGTGATCACTCCTTCCCAAAAGATCAACCAGACCAATATGTTCGGAGATGGAAATGTGGAGATCATATTATCGGGTGATACTTTTGATGATTGTGCAGAAACAGCGAGGAAATACACTGCGGAAAATAAAATGACTTTCATTCCACCCTTTGATGATCATCGCATCATTGAAGGACAAGCCACTGTAGCCATAGAAATTCTTGCTAGCCAACCGGAGGTTGATTATTTATTTGTTCCTGTTGGCGGTGGCGGGTTATGTGCCGGCATGGGTAAATACTTTCAGCAAGTTTCACCAAAAACAAAGATCATCGGTGTAGAACCTGAAGGTGCTCCATCAATGAAAGCCGCTTTGGAAGCAGGATACCCTGTAGTACTAGATGAAATAGAAAGATTTGTTGATGGTGCATCTGTTAAACAGGTTGGTGAAATTACGTTTGACTATTGCCGTGAAGTATTGGATGATATGCACCTGGTTCCTGAAGGAAAAGTGTGTTCAACCATTCTCCAACTGTATAATGAAGAAGCCATCGTGGTGGAACCGGCGGGTGCTTTATCCATTACAGCTCTTGAAGATTACGCGGATGAAATAAAAGGTAAAAAAGTGGTTTGTGTTATCAGTGGAAGCAACAATGATATTGACCGGATGCAGGAGATCAAAGAACGATCCCTGCAATACGAGGGATTGAAACATTACTTTTTAATCCGGTTTGCTCAACGCCCTGGTGCGTTGAAAGAATTTGTAAACCTGGTGTTGGGTCCTCACGATGATATCACCCGGTTTGAATACATGCAAAAACATAATAAAGAAACGGGGCCAGCCCTGGTTGGTATTGAATTAAAAAGCAGAAATGATTACAAATTATTGTTAGAAAACCTTCAGCGTTTTCATTTTCAATTTACTGAGTTAAAAAAAGATGATGATCTTTACGGCTATATGATCTGATAGAAAGGAAGCAGAAGTTCAATAAAATTGCATGATAAAAAAGATTTCGATCCAGGGTTACGAAGGCAGTTTTCACCAAGTTGCCGCCCAGCATTATTTGGGAAAAGATATTGAAGTGATTCCCTGTGCAACATTTAAGGAAGTTGTAAAAATTGCGGCTAACACCAAAGAAAGTGATGGTGGCTTCATGGCTATAGAAAATTCAATTGCCGGCAGTATTTTGCCTAATTATTCACTGCTTAGAAAAAGTAATTTAAGAATTGCAGGAGAAATTTACCTCCGCATCAACCAGCACCTGATGGCCAACCCGGGTGTTTCACTGGAAGATATCAGGGAGGTACACTCCCACCCCATGGCCTTACTGCAATGCATAGACTATCTTGAAAAATATCCGCATTGGAAATTGATAGAAACAGAAGATACCGCTTTGAGTGCAAAATATATTCACCAACACCGGCACAAACATACTGCTGCTATTGCCGGTGACCTGGCGGCAAAGATTTATGGGCTGGATATCATTGAACGTCGCATTCAATCCAATAAAAAAAATTACACTCGTTTTCTTTATCTACAAAGAGCCGATGCGGTTCATGAAATATCTGATTCAAACAAAGCATCCATCAATTTTAATGTTCATCACACCATCGGAAGCCTGGCTAAAGTACTTACACAGGTAGCTGAAAAAAAAGTGAATCTCAGTAAGCTCCAAAGCATGCCTATACCAGAAAAGGAATGGCAATACAGTTTTCATGCAGACCTTGAGTACGATACCATTGAACAGTTCAATGAAGTGCTGGAAAGCATCCAGGATTATATTACCGAAATAAAAGTGTACGGTAATTATAAAAAAGGAGAAACGATTATTTAAATCCTGTTTTTAATTAATTCATTAAAAATAATATGAATTATGCCAGCTTTTGTTATCGTTGAAGTAACTATCCATGATCATGAAAAATATGAAGGTTATAAAAAACTAACACCTGCAGCCGTAGCTGCATTTGACGGAAGATTTGTTGTTCGTGGTGCACAGACAGAATCATTAGAAGGCGATTGGCATCTTGAGAGACTCGTAGTTTTAGAATTCCCATCTGTTGACCGCGCAAAAGAATGGTGGAATTCTGATATCTATGCCGAAGCAAAAAAGATCAGGCAAAGCGCCGCAACTACAAAAATGATTGTTGTGGAAGGTTTTTAATAATGCTTTTCATTCTCAAAATTCATCATTCAATGCAAATACGGGTTTACGATACATCCATTTTCCGTTGGTAAAATCAGGAAATTCAACGGTTTCATTTCCACGTTCTATAGATAATTCACTCAGCGGCGTAATGGCGCTCCATGCTGCTGCGTCATAAACATCCATGGGTAGCTCTTGTTTCCGTTTTATAGATTCTATGAATGCATGGATCACATAGAAATCCATTCCGCCATGTCCTGAGCCTTCCGCTTCTTTACTCCATTTTGCCCATAATGGATGATCATATTTTTCAAGCCATTCCTGTTGTGGCTCCCACTGGTGTGACTTGGGTGATTTTCCTTCTATGTAAATGCTTTTATTCACATCCATCCAGATTCCTTCTGTGCCTTGTACCCTGAAGCCTAATGAATATGGCCTGGGTAAGTTGGTATCGTGTTGTAATAAAATCGTTTCGCCATTGGCGCAACCGATATTGGTTGTTACTACATCGCCCAATTTAAAATTGATCTTAGCATTTGGATGATCGCTGCCACAGGTTTTTAAAATATGATCATGCAGACCTCTTGCCTTTGATGAAAATGAACTGAGGTTAACCATGCGGTTTCCCCTGTTGATATTGATATAATGGGCAACCGGTCCTATGCCATGCGTCGGGTACAGGTCGCCGTTACGATATATGGAATGATGCGTACGCCACTGCGCTTCAGACCAGGCTTTATCTCCTATTTCACATCCACCACCTATTGCTTTTTCCCCATCATTAAATTTCACTTCCCTAAGATCGTGCTGGTAGCCGCCCTGAAGGTGAACCAATTCACCAAATAACCCTTGCCGAACCATATTTAATACTGCCATTACATCGCGGCGATAACAAACATTCTCCAGCATCATTACATGTGCATTATGTTTTTCGGCTTCCTGTACTACATCCCAATGATCCTGCAAAGTAATCCCCAACATCACCTCCGTTCCCACATACTTTATTCCAGATTGCAATGAACCAATGATCATTTCCTTGTGCCATTCCCAGGGCGTGGCGATGATAACCGTATCCAGCTTTTCTTTTTCCAGCATTATCTTCCACGCATACGGATCACCGGTATATACCTTTGGCATTTTTTTATCGCTTTTACTGATCATGGATTTAGACATGGTCAGCATCCGGTCATCAATATCACAAATGGCTACAACGTCCACATCTTTTCTTCGCAATAATAAATTCAGGTGGTTTTGTCCACGCAATCCCACCCCAATGATCGCTGTTCTTACAGTTGGATTGACAATACCTGCAAAGAGGTTCATTGCTGGCATCATAGCTAATGAAGCAGTTGCAAGACCGGTGTTTTTGACAAATTCTTTTCTGTTCATTTTGTATGACTTATAATGCTGAGGGAATAAAAAGTATACGTTTAAAATTTCAGAAATTAATAACTCCTTCGCTTCAATTGATTGATTATATTGTTTAATTCAATTTGATTATCCGCATATTTTTTCAAATCGAATAATTCAACTTTTCTGAAATCAATCGGGTGACTTTCACTTTGCAGGGAAATGGTTCCTTCTTTGATGGTAACACCATCTTTCATACCCAGTTGTTGGGTCCATTTGTCTTTACCATCATATTGCGGTTTGGTATACGACATAACGGTATCGCCATTTACAATATGCTTCATAATAGAATCGCCCAACACCAAAACTTCAGCCCTCACCCATTGCTCGCCATGAAATGTGGGCGATGTTGAATTGATACAATGAGGCGTAAACAATGTATCATTCATAAAAACATTGGTTCCCGGCGTACAAAGGTTATTGGTAGAACGATCATGTTGTCCATCACCACCCAAAAATTGCGCTTCAAGCGAAACTGGAAAATCCTGATCAAGTGCCATGCTTTGCGGCGACTGGCCGTGCAGCATGGTTCCACTGTTTCGAAGGGCCCAATCTGCACCGCCATTTACCTGCTCTCCAGTAAACCGGTATTCAATTACTAATAAATACGAACTGAATTTGTCTTTATAAAATAAATGTCCGAATTGATCATCGAAATTTTCATACTGATCATAACGCACTTTTAATAATCCATCTTCTACCCTGAATGTATTGCCGAAATTTTCACCTGACGCATGATTCCTGATCTTCACTGTCCAGTCGTTCATATCCTTGCCATTAAACAATTGGATCCAGTCTTTTTGTGAAATGTCCTTTTGAGAAGTACAACTAACAGCTACGAGCAGGCACAAATTGAATACGATTTTTTTCATGCTGGAAATTATTATAATTGGAAAAGTTTAATTCATATTTTTTTCCGCTGATTTTACACAACGAAAACCGGTATGTTCTAACCCCGTGTCAGGACTACTTTTCATACGCCTCGCCACCCGGTACCCACTGCAATAACTGTCATTACATAAAAAACTACCTCCCCTTAAACTTTTCTTTGGCGTATGAGGCTCCCGCGGATCCAAACTTTTTTCGGGTCCTGGAGGATTAACTGCAGTAGTATTCGTAAGTGTTTGATAATAATCCGCATCATACCAGTCACTACACCATTCCCAAACATTACCTGAAATATCATAAAGCCCGTATGGATTGGGTAAATAAGATTTTACAGGCGCCGATTTTATGTAACCATCCTTTTGCTGATTCAGATAAGGGAACTCTCCCTCCCAGCTGTTTGTTTTCGGCAACCCTTTACTTACATGTTCATTTCCCCAGGGATAAATATTATTCTTTAATCCGCCCCGGGCCGCAAATTCCCATTCTGCTTCAGTGGGTAATCTTTTGCCAGCCCATTTGCAATAAGCCATCGCATCATACCAACTGACATGCACAACCGGAAATTTTTCCTTACCCGAAATATTTGATCCCGGGCCTAGTGGATTTTTCCAACTAGCTCCCGGAATCCATTGCCACCATGCATTTACATTATTCAGGTCAACCGGTTCTTTGGTTTGATGAAAAACCAACGATGCTGGCATCAAAGCTTCCGGCGGAGGTGGTGGAGTACCGGGAGGTAATGTTTTTCTCAATTCTTCCCAATCCGGTTTTCGTTCAGCGGTAGTAACATAACCGGTGGCATCAACAAAAGTTTTGAATTGAGCATTAGTTACTTCAGTTTCATCCATCCAAAATGGTGAAATTGTGACAGAATGTTTAGGATATTCATCTTTGCTGGCCTGGGCGTTATCGCCTCCCATCATAAAATTACCCCCGGGTATATAGACCATGCCTGATTCAGAAACTTCGATATTACTACCTTGTAAACTATCTATATCAGCTGAGGAAAATCTGGCTGGAACCTGAATGCAATTATGGGATGAATCTGCCACAGCCAGGCTATTATCTACGGCTTTATTATCACATGACAGAAATACAAACGCTAAAAAAAAAATACCTGTGAGGTTACATAAAAACATGTCCTAAATTAATATATCCTCACTATATATAGGCATATCAACAAAATAACTTCATTATCGATAATTATCAGCCTTGTTTAACCACATCTAAAATGCCGCATAAAGCTTTTAAGCATTTCAAGAATATATTTAGACTCAGGTTCCCTGTTTAATAAGGTTTGGAAATTAATTATTATCACAATATAAAAAAAGAAAATGGCTGTTTGAAGACGTGTAAAGTAAAAAGATATTTTTTATCAAAAATTTTTGGTCCAATGTTTTCAGTTAATAACAAAAGCATTTTCAGGTACATGTCATTAATCACATAATGATTCAGTATTTTATTGATAATTTAGCCTAATGCATATTTGAATTGCGATCTGGGTATCCTGGTCAGGGAAGTGCTGAACGACCTCCAGGAAACTGCTCAAATACAAGATACTATAATTACGATCGGTACATTACCAACTTTGCCAGTTAACCCCATATTAATTAGACCTCTATTTTCTAACCTGATTTCAAATGCTATAAAATATTGAAAACCCGATGTAAAACCAATAATCAATATTTTTACGTAAAACGATGTTTATGATATTCAGGTAGCTGGTAATGGTTCCACTAATAAATATTGCCGTATATACATCCATGATAACGGCATCGGATTTGATCAGAAATATAGTGAACAGATATTTGGTATGTTCCAAAGACTACATTCTACTAAAGATATTGAAGGTACAGGCATAGGCCTTGCTTTGTGTAAAAAAATTGAAGAAGAACATAAAGGTTTCATTTCAGCAAGAGGTGAGATTAATAATGGTTCGACCTTCATTGTTTCATTACCGGTATAACAAACAGAAGAAACGTTGCACGATCTTTCAGAATCAATTGTATCTCAAAATTAATACGAATTATAATCCTGCACATAATCAACCTGCCATTCATCAGTGCATCGCTTTTATATAGCGCTTAAACCATACCGTTACTATCTTTGGTTTTATCTAATTATACAGATGCATTATGATAGATGACCTGTTTTAAGTAAATCCATCGTAAAGTACCAGTTCAAACTAAAAAACCGTAAAAACAGGTTATCTTTCGTATAACTATTATTATGAAAGATTATCTCCCTGCTACATTCTTTTTTTATATATTTTGCCTGGTCAACACGGTCCAGGGACAATCAAATATGCAAACCTGGATCAGGATTAACCAATTGGGTTATACACCACAAGGCATTAAAGTGGCAGTTTGGTGCAGTAAAGAAAATAAAGAAGTGGATGGCTTTCAATTGATAAATGCAAGGACAAAAGAAACCGTCTACACATCAATTGCAGGAAAACCTTTCGGTGGTTATGGTCCGTTTAAACAATCTTATCGTTTAAATTTTTCTCAATTTAATGTACCTGGTAAATACTACCTGGTTGCAGGCAACACTACTTCGCCTGAATTTGAAATAGGTAATGATATTTACAATGGCACAGCAGATTTTTGTCTTCGATACATGCGACAGCAGCGTTGTGGATATAACCCTTATTTAAAGGACAGTTGCCATACCTATGATGGCTATACATTGTATGGTCCATTGAAAGATAGCACGTTTGTAGATGTTGTTGGAGGCTGGCATGATGCAAGCGATTACCTTCAATATGTTACTACATCTGCTAATGCAACCTATCACCTGTTAATGGCTTATCGTGACTTTCCTTCAGTTTTCTCGGATCATAAAAATGCAGCAGGCGCCGATGGTAAAAATGATGTGGCCGATGTATTGGACGAAGCTCGTTGGGGACTGCAATGGTTAGAGAAAATGCATCCCCGGAATGATTGGATGTTTAACCAGATTGCGGATGACCGTGATCATATTTCCATGCGAATACCAAAAGAAGATTCTCAATATGGCCGAGGATATGAACGTCCTGTTTACTTTTTAAGTGGAGAACCTCAGCAGCGTGGAAAATTTATGAACAACACTACAGGTACATCATCTACGGCCGCTAAGTTTTCCAGTGCATTTTCTTTAGGCGCACAGGTTTATAAGAATATAGATAAGAATTACAGTAAATCTCTTTTTGACAAATCGATGTCTGCATACACATTTGCATTAAAAAAACCAGGCGTTACCCAAACAGCTTCAGTGAAGTCGCCATATATTTATGCAGAAGACAATTGGGTAGATGATATGGAACTTACTGAAGCAGCCAGGGCTTCCTTATTCAATAATATTGGAGCAAAAAAATGGAAGAAATGGAAACCTCAAGTTAATAAGGCACAAAATATTATTACCTCCAAAGAAATGATAAATAACGCGTTTCAATATGCGCTAAAAGAACCACTGACACCCTGGCTTGGAGATGATACCGCAAATCATTACCAGTGGTATCCGTTCATTAATGTGGGTCATTATGAATTGGCCAAGCAAGTGGAAGGAAATCAGCGGGATTCGATCATTGATTTTTACAAAAAAGGCATTGAGGCTGTTTGGGGAAAAGCCAAATCGAATGCATTTTTTCGCGGTGTTCCTTTTATTTGGTGCAGCAACAATCTCACCACTTCATTTGCCATTCAGGCTCATTGGTACAAGCAGCTTTCCAATGATGATCAATTTGCAGAACTGGAACAGGCCAATATTGACTGGTTATTTGGCTGTAATCCATGGGGCACATCTATGGTATATGGATTACCATCATGGGGTGACACGCCGGTAGATCCCCACTCTGCCTTCACCCATTTAAAAAACTTCCCTATCGATGGCGGCTTAGTCGATGGTCCGGTCTATGGTTCCATTTATAATAATCTGATCGGCATCAGGTTGTATAACCCGGATGAATATGCGGAGTTTCAAAGTGACCTGGTAGTTTACCATGATGATTATGGCGATTACTCAACAAACGAACCTACTATGGATGGAACGGCATCACTGGTTTACCTGCTGGCAGCTAAAGAAGCAGAAGCAAAAAAAGTTGCTGGTAGAAAAGAGAAAATAATAAAATAAAAATACAGGATGATAACTGCATTTAAAAATGCTACCATATTTAATGGTGAAAAAGAATTGAAGGATTGTTCAATGCTGGTAAAAGATAATACTGTCCTGGATTTTGTTTCAAATAATTCAATTCCCTCAGATGCAAGCATAATTGATTTTTCAGAAAAATTCATTGCTCCTGGTTTAATAGATCTCCAGATCTACGGAGCAGGTGGTTATCTTTTTTCTAACAAACCATCAGCAGAAGCTTTGCATTCCATGACAGAGGCAATTATTAAAACCGGTACCACTGGCTTTATGATCACGCTGGCAACCAATTCTGTTGAAGTATTCAGCCATGCGATACAGGTGGTTAAAAAAAATCCACACCCCGCAATTTTAGGACTTCACTTTGAAGGCCCCTGGTTAAATCCTGAAAAAAAAGGAGCACATATTGAAAAGTATATAAAAAAGCCATCCATAAAAGAAGTACAGGACTTAATCAACGAGGCTGGAGATATATTAAAGATGGTAACGTTGGCACCGGAAATAGCCGGGGATGAAATCATCCGTTTATTACGTACACACAATATCATTGTTTCTGCGGGACATAGCAATGCCAATTTTGAAGAAGCAGTTAATGGATACCATTCGGGAGTGCAAATGGCTACACATCTGTTCAACGCAATGTCACCTATGCATCACCGTAATACCGGGTTGCCTGGTGCTACATTTTTATCAGATCATGCCATGGCAAGCATTATTGCAGATGGGGTACATGTTGATTTTGAAACGCTGAAAATCAGCAAAAAATTAATGCAAGACAGGTTATTTCTGATCACCGATGCAGTTGAAGAAGTGCTTGAAGGCGCTTATGTTCACGTAAAACAAACGGACAGGTACACCTTACCCGATGGCACACTATCGGGATCACAATTAACTTTGTTACAGGCAGTTAATAACTGTATACAATATGTGGGAATCACTAAAATAGAGGCTTTACGCATGGCTTCCTCTTATCCGGCACGCCTGCTGGGTGATACGAATCGGGGCAATCTTTCTCCGGGCAGCAGGGCCGATTTTATTGTATTAGACAATAAATTAACATTACATGATGTTTATCTCCTGGGAAATCACCAAAAAAAGGTTTCCTAAACAACCTTTAACAGATAATTTGCCATTGTAGATGTTGCTTTTATGTTCAAACTGCATCTAATAAGTAAGAAAACAAATTATATTATGAACAAAAATTCTACATATAAAGAAATCTTGCTTTTCACCGGAACGCACTTTTCCTCCAGGCAATACAGCGAAAGAAATGAGGGAGAAACTGGTAATCAATTTAATGAGCGTGACCAGTTAAAAGAAGCTTGCTGGAATGGATTAATGCCCGAGATGCTTCCTGAAGTATTTGACAAGCATGAAAATCCTCGCAACCTGTTTGTATGGGAAGTAAGAGAAGAAGATTCTTTTATTGGGCTGGAGATGGGTGAAGCGCCGGAAGCCGTTGACCGTTTTGATTCCATCGATCCTTACCGCTTTTTTTCATTGCTCCCTATGAATTAAAAAATATTCTTTAGAAATTATCATAAAAAAAGCTGCCGGTTTTACCGGCAGCTTTTGCTTTTAAATAATCTACTAACGATTCTAATATTAAATATTAGCTTATTCCCTTTTATCGGTTGGGTCAGTCAACAACTTCAACTTTTTTTATTTTCTTTTCGTGTGTGCGTACCAGTTTGGTTTTCCATTATGATAAATGAGCTTTTTATCGAAGACTTCCTTCCTTGAGCCATTTTGTTTCAGTTCAATCTGGATATTCTTAAGTGGTGCATGCAACATAAAGTCTTCAATTGTTTCTACCACATCTTTAACTATAAAATCAACCCGTGAAGTGTCGATCAACACAAAAGAGTTTTCAGAAACCTCTTCAAGTTTCCGCTTGATAATGGCCTTGTTTAAAAGGATACATCTTTTCTTAACCGGAAATGATAACGATTATCATCATTCACAACAAATACTGCAGTTTTAAAATTACTGCGAATAATAAAAAATAATCAGCTGCAATTCCTATTAATGCATCTACTAAAAGATCTGTTAATAAAATAGCAATAATGGTTATTACAAATGGCAGAAACTGGTCTAATCCTTTTTCTTACCAAATGCACCCAGAGAACATTTCCAGGCTTCAGTTTATAACAATAAGCTATACCTTGTTGGGGGCAGGCGGAGTTCTGCAAGTACATTGATTTTGGATTGAATTTTGACGAGAGGCAGCCATAAAAAAATATGATAAAAGCATGATTACTTATACCAGGTCAACAAATGATTTAGAACTTTCTGAAATACTGGCATTACAGAAAATTAATTTGAAAGAGAATATAACAGGGAATGAAATGCAAAACCGGGGTTTCCTTACCGTCTCCCATACTTTAGCAGATTTAAAAACGCTTAGCAATTACGAACAACATTTGATTATAAAAGATGATGAAAAAGTAATTGGTTATTTGCTTGCAATGACAAAGTATTCTAAGCATGATATTCCAATATTAATTCCCCTGTTTGAAATCTTTGATAAGATTAGCTTCATGGGAAAACTAATTTCAGCGTACAATTACATTGTTGTTGGACAAGTTTGTATTGATAAAAACTATCGCGGACAAGGAATTCTAAATAATGCCTATGATGC
>JACCYQ010000144.1 GCA_013696395.1 Chitinophagaceae bacterium | reverse complement strand
ATTTCTTCACTTAATTCCGGTGGGCAATCAAAAAGAAATTCTCCTTTCTTTACTACACCCACGTCCTTCCACCATTTTATTCTATTAGATGTTCTGTAGTGGTTGCCTTTATCTTTCCATTTGAATTGTTCAGGAATATCAACTTCTTTACCTTTTAAAACTTCATCAATCACTTGATATGATTTTGAATTTTTAACGTGAGATTTTATCAAAAGTTCTTCCGTCATTGTATCGTATCCATATTCTTTAAACCAATCAATATGTTCGTCATCCCAGCAGGCATGCACTGCTCTCAGTTCTGGCTGGTCTAAATATAAAGGAAGGGTGTAAAACCATTGCAGGTAAGACTGCCATTCTTCCGGGAGTGCATCAAATTCCTTTACAGTATTCTTGTGTTGTTTCTCATTTTTATCTGAATGCGGTCGCAAGAACGAACCATCGCTTATTTGAAAATGATAAGCCATAGCATTGTATTCATGGTTACCTAATAAAGCAATAGCATTTCCGCTTTCTGACATGCTCCTGACTATGTGAAGGGTTTCTCTTATTTCAGGACCCCGGTCAATATAATCCCCTAAAAAGATAACTTTTCGATTTGCATGTTGCCATACTCCGTTTAATAGTTTATAGTCCATTTTTTGAAGCAACAATTTAAGTTCTGCTGCATGCCCATGTATATCTCCAATAATATCATACATAATGTTTACTTTTTAGATCAACTCAAATATAGAAATCGCCCTTACCGTCTATTTACAATCAGCCATTATTTATAACGTTTTCCGGCTTTTTCAATGATTTCTTTTATTTCAGTTTGCAAGGTTTCAGGACTAAGAACCTTTACATCATTGCCATAGGAAAGAATTGTCATTTTCAATTCCTGTGTAGTGTAAAGGGTTAATTCTATTTCAATTTCACCGGTATATTCTTTTATTAGTTTTTGCGAATGATGTAACTTCTGGCTTTGAATATAGGGAGCTTGTTCCTTACTGAACCAAAGCACTACACGTTCCGGTTGCTTTGCATGCCGCTGAATAATTCCTAAAGAATATTTAAAAAAATCCTGAGGGTTGAAATCCCGTGCAGAAATATATTTTTCTTTACTGGGAGATAAACTTTTAATTCTATCTAAACCAAACGTAAGAACTTCTTTTTTCAAATTTGAATATCCAACAGCATACCACCTGTTGCGATATTCCTTTAGAACATAAGGTGACACATGATGTTCCTTTACTGTTTTATTAAATGGTTGGTACTTGATTTTAAGACACTGCTCCTGAACAATTGCTTCCAGAATTGTTTCCAGGTATCCATTATCCTGCATTGCAGGTGGCTCTTCTATTTGTAAAATTTGAGATTCTGATTTACCAATGTGTTTGCTGATGCGATGCACGTCAATTATTCTATTAATAGCATTTTCGAGGTGAGAAAACATTTTTGTGCCTTTCAGCTTTTGAAAAAGAGCTGTGGAAAAATCCAATGCTTCTATTTCTTTTTCAGTGAGTGGAAACTTGCTCATTGAAAAATTTTCATCCTGATAATAATAACCTTCACGATAACGATTGTATGAAATGGGAGCACCGAACAATTGTTTCATTGCAGCAAAATCTTTGTGCAATGTGGACTCAGATATTCCTTCCTGCAGGATGTCATGCAGTTTCTCAAGAATATAAATTTTATCGGGAAAACGCTTTCGTTTGTTGGTCAGGCAATCATCAATAATATAGTAGCGCTCAAGAGCACTTTTATTCTTCGGCATTAATTGTAGTTAAGCCTGAATTTACGTCAAAAACAGTATACTTTTTAAGAGAAACAGGCTTATTGAAAATATAGTTTACTTGTCAAATAGGTGGTAATGAGAGGTCTTATTTTTTGATATTTTAATTACATAAGTATCTTATTCTTATCGAGATATAACTTATCATATTATGATTTGCGCAACCTATACCTTGCCAAAATCATTTGACCAATTTGTACACTTGAATGCCGCTAATTGCAAACCAGATGAAGTGATTGCGACCCCGCAATGCTGCGGGACAGGCGCAACGAAGTTGCTATGGAAAACAACAGTTGGTATAATACACATACCTCTATCATTTCCCGATACAAAACTTACTGAAAATATAATCCAGCATATCTTCACTGCTTACTTCGCCGGTGATCTCGCCTAAATAATACAGACATTGCCTGATATCAGGTGCCAGCAGATCGCCGGGTAATTGATCATCCAAACCCTGATGGATAGCCGCTAATGATGCTGACACTTTTTTTAATGCATGAAAATGCCGGGCATTGGTTATCATGGCATCTTCGGAAAGTATTTCTCCCTGCAAAACACTGTCAACCATCCGTTCTTTTAAAACTTCCAGGTGCAGTTTGGTTTTGGCCGAGATGTAAATGATCTTTTCAAATTGCTGCCACTGCTTCCGCACTTCCTTTTCATCTACTTTGTCAATTTTATTGGCCACCAGTAAATAATTAAACCCTTCCTTTTTAAATTCGTCTTCCAGCTTTTTCAATTCAACTTCCGCGGTTTCATTTACATCAAACAAATAAACCACCAGGTCGGCCTGCTGCATTTTCTCCCGGCTTTTTTCCATGCCCGCAAATTCGATCAGGTCGGTAGTATGTTCCCGGATGCCTGCCGTATCAATCAACCGGAACAGGATGCCATCCATATTGATCAATTCTTCTATCGTATCCCGGGTGGTTCCGGGAATATCCGAAACGATGGCGCGGTTCTCATTCAGCAAACTATTTAATAAAGTTGATTTACCGGCATTGGGCTTGCCAATAATGGCTACACTCACCCCCTGCCTGATCACATTGCCCAGTTTAAAAGAGGCTGTCAGTTCTTTAGTTACAGCCTGGGCTTCGGAAATGAGTTTGTAAAATTGGGTGCGGTCGGCAAACTCAACATCCTCCTGCGAAAAATCCAGTTCCAGTTCAATCAACGCAGCAAATTTGATGAGTTGCTCCCGCAGGTCTTTCAGCACTTTTGAAAATCCACCACGTACATTATGCAATGCCGTTCGGTGAAATGCGGCCGTATTGCTGGCTATCAGGTCGGCAACCGCCTCTGCCTGCGCAAGATCCAGTTTACCATTCAAAAATGCCCTTTGTGTAAACTCTCCCGGTTTGGCCAGCCGGGCGCCCTTCCGGATACATGCATCAATAATCTGTTGCAAAACATAAGGGGAGCCATGACCGCTGATCTCCACCACATCTTCACCTGTATAACTTCGCGGTCCTTTAAAAAGAGAAATAACCACTTCATCAATCATGATGTCATCATCTTTCAACAATCCTACATGCAAACTGTGAGATGGTTGCTGAAGCAGATCTTTCTGCGGGAACAAGTTGTTCGCTACCTGCCACGCAATGGTACCACTCAACCTGATGACACCAATAGCACCTACACCTGGTGGAGTAGCCAGCGCCACAATGGTATCATTCCAACCGGTTAATTTTCCATTCATAGCCCAAAAATAAAAATCCCTCCGCAGTGGGAGGGATCTTATTTAAAAATTGATCTTTTTATTAATTTGTAGTAACCACGAAAGTGATCGGTTGCTTACGGTAAGCATTTACGTTTTGACCGTTCTGGATAGCTGGTACCCAATCCGGACCCTTACGAATAATCTTTACAGCTTCATCTTCCATTCCAAATCCATGGCTGGACAGTGCCTTTACATCACTGATCTTTCCGGCTTTATTCACGATAAACTGAACCCAAACGGTAAACTGTCCTTCCGGCGCTCCATTATCAACAGGTGTGTTGGCATTCAAATTTCTTTCCAGGTAACGGCGCCATGCGCTTTCACCACCCTTGAAAGAAGCTTCCACTTCCACCTTCTCAAATACTTTATTAGGATCTTCTTTTTTCTCTTCGATGATTTGTTTACCCTGATCAATCATAGTTGGTGTTGCCAAACCAATATCCTTAATACCTTCCTGGCTCACGATATCAATTTTAGTATCTTCCAGTTTTTCAACTTCAGGTGGTATATCCTCTTTTTTTACTTCCTCATCCTTAACAATTTTGGGAGGTGTAAATTTGGTCATTTCTACTTTAGGAGGCTCCTGTTTGGGAGGTGGTGGTGGCGGTGGTTCAATAGGTTTAGGCTCTTCCTGCTTTATATCCTGCAGAACCACATCTTTAACATCAAGTTTTGCATCTTTTGATGCCTGAAGGTTATTTGCCAGGAATGAAGCACCAAATGCTACCACAGTTATTGCCAATGTTATAAGCAAAGCTGTAGTGATCCTTTTAGTGTAAGATCTGCGCAGTGCATAAGCACCATATTCCTTATTTCGTCCTTCAAAAACGATATCCAGCAGATCGGAACTTAAAATTTTATTTGCTTCCATATCAATTTGCTTTTTTGTAAGATGCGGTATAAGAAATAATTCCACAAACCACACCTGTATTTATTATTCCCCTGACTCTTGCGTTTTTTTGATCAGTTCATTTTCCACTTCCAGAATGTCAACCAGCGCGAAGCGTTTAATCTGGTTAATCGTCATCTCATCCAATATATCCACTGTGTTTTTATAAGTGGCTTCTTCATTGGGTTTGATTACAATAACCAGGTCTTCTTCAGGGGTGGTCCTTCTTTTATCGATAATTACCTGACGAATGCCTTTGAAGTTGGTGCTTTTAAAATTATTGCCGGCATCATCAACAGATAATTGGCCTTCGTAATAATATACATTATTATCCTTGGCGAGTAAAATAGTTAATGCACCAGATTCTTTGGCCTTATTCAGCTCTTCATCTTTTTCGGTATCCTTAGGCATAAAAAGGTCTAAGGTTGTGGGCGTACTCATGGTACTGGTAAAGATAAAAAAGGTGATGAGCAAGAACCCAAGATCAACCATGGGTGTCATATCTACTCTGGTAGATAGTTTCTTTGCTTTTTTTACACCAACACTCTTTTTATGACCACCATCGCCACCGCCTGTATCTAAACTAGCCATAATGTATAGTTTTATAAATGATTAAATACTAATTACCCACCAGCTCTTCTAACCTTATATAATTCGGTGCCTACCGGAACGTCTTCAGGTGCAGTAATTAATTGAAATTTGAATATTTCGTTTCTTTTAAAAGCTGAAAGCACGTTCTTGAAATTTGGATATTTCGCGTTATTATCGCCTTTGATCATGTAATTGATCTTTTTACCAGAAAATGCACTCACCGCATCTCTTACCCAAATGTAGAGTTCATTTGTTGCTGAATCTTCTACTGGTATACCGGGCATTCTAAATGACTTTTTCTGATCTTCAGACAGCCCCATATATTGTTTTAATTGTGCAATGGGAACACCAACAACTGGATCTTTGATAAATTCTGCAATTTCACCATCCGTTAATCCTAAATTCCGTTCCGTGTTCATATTCTGTAAAACAGCCTGAATGGGAGCGGGATCTTTTTCAACCTGCATGGCAAAAAAAGTTCTGCCATCTTTATCCATTGAAACCATGATTCCATCTTTTTGCTGCAATTCTTTAGAAGAAACAGAACTGGGTGGATTGATTTCAACCGCATCAGGCGGCTTAAACTTAGTGGCCATGATAAAGAAGGCGAGGATAAGAAACGCTACGTCCACAAATGGGGTCATATCGTTTTCCGTATCGTGCTTTGGAATTTTTACACTTGGCATTTTAATCTACAATTTTGTAATGAGATTCAATATGTACTGATTTCCACAAATATTATTCTCTTATTTATACTGTGAGGCAAAGCTTTGTGTTAAAGTAAAACCTGATTCATCAATACCATATGTAATAGAATCAATCTTAGTTGTAAATATATTATACATGATCAAGGCCAAAGATGAAGTTGCGATACCTAAAGCAGTATTATATAACGCCTCTGATATACCTACCGCAAGTTCACTGGCTGCACCAGCTCCACCTTCTTCCCCTAATGCTGCAAATGAACGTATCATACCCATTACCGTTCCTAATAATGCAATCAAAGTACCCAATGAAACCAGGGTAGATAAGAATACCAGGTTTTTTTGCAGCATCGGTAATTCAAGAGCGGTTGCTTCTTCTACTTCTTTTTGAATAGCCAATACTTTTTGTTCTGTATCCAGTTCCGTATTTGTAATCATTTCTTTATACCTGCGCAAACCAGCTTTCATCACATTTGCAACAGATCCTCTTTGTTTGTCACACTCAGATAATGCAGCATCAACATTTTTATTGGCAAGGTGATATTGCACCCGGCGAATAAAATCAGCTATTGATCCTTTCCCTAAAGCTTTACTGATTGTTAAAAAACGCTCAATGGAAAAAGCAACCACCATTAACATGCAACCAATTAAAAGAGGTACAATGATACCACCTTCATAAATAGCGTTTAAGGCAGTTTTAGGACCATGATGCTTCGGCCAAAACCATCCTTCACCGGGAGTGTCAAAACCAGATGGATTACCGAAAATATAGCGCCAGATTAAATAACCACCCACAACGCATAAAATTGGTGCAAGCCAGGAGATAGCATTGCTGCTCTTTTTAGGTTGGACAGAAGTTGACTTAACTGTTGATGTTGCAGTCGGTTTTGTTTCAGCCATGATCTTTAATTTTTAGTGTTTTTAGAAATTTTAAAAAATAACTATCCAATGATGATTTTACAAGGCCACAATTCTAAGAAAAAATCATTAAATAAAACATTTAATTTTTTCTATTTTTTAAAACTGTGGCCGTTAAGTTAAGATTTATTGCGATTGTGCAATGATTTGGTAAAAAAAAATAAAGGGGATAAGAAAAAGGCTTTGTATTTATTCGTAGCGCAATGCCTCAATAGGATTCAACCTGCCGGCTTTAAAAGCGGGATAAAGTCCGGCTATTAATCCAACAGCCGTACAAATTAATATCCCATAAAGAATCCAGTTCCAGGGAACAATGAACCCGGTATCAAGGATCATGGAGAAAAGATTCCCAACTAAGATTCCCAGTATAATTCCAAAGAAAGCACCACCTATACTGATGATAACGGCCTCAATCAGGAACTGCTGGCGTATGGCTTTACTTTTTCCACCAATAGCCTTTATAAGCCCAACCTCTTTGGTTCTTTCCGTAACGGAGACCAACATGATATTCATTAAACCAATGGCTGCCCCAACTAAAGTAATAAAGCCTATAACTGTTGCGGAAATCGTTAAAAATCCGAGGCTTGCCATAGCTTTTTCTGCAATACTGTCATTGCGCTCGGTTGCAAAATTATTTTCTTCAGTGGTGGATAATTTACGAATACTCCTGAATAGTCCTTCTGCCTCACCCATACCTTCATTAACCTGGTTAATATTATCAGTGGATACAGCAATTATGTAAGAGTTATTATTGCTAAAAACCTTTTCTACATTCCTGTAACCTGTAATAATAACGTTATCCCGGCTAAACCCAAATGTAGATCCCCGGCTTTTTAAAACCCCAATCACCCTATATGGAATACCGTTAACCCGTACTATTTGGTTAACTGCTTTTTCAACGCGACCATTAAATAATCGATCAGCAACATCATGTCCCATCAAACAAACATTACTGGCCCGTTCCACTTCCATACGGTTCAGGTTCCTGCCTGCCCTAAGAGATAACCCATTTAATAGTATATAATTTTCATCTCCTCCAAAAACGGAAATATTGGGTGTTGTTTTTTTTGTTTCAAAAGTAATGGTGGCATTTCGGGTACCCGTAACAGCTATACCGGGTGTGGCAGCAAAGTCATATCGCTGCTTAAACATATAGGCTTCATCGGCAGTTATAATTCGACCCAGGCTTGATTTCTTTTCTTTTTTCTGCCCCTTCTTTTCCATTTGCAGTTCACTATTACCACCACCAAAACGAACATTCCTTTCCTTATAGCGAATCGTAAATCCATTAGCTCCCATTGATGAAAAACTTTCTGTCAGCTTTTGGTTCATTGCCTTAATAGCCGTTATGATTCCAACCAGCGCCATAATCCCAAAGGCGATAATAGAAACCGTAAGGCCTGTGCGCAATTTATTACTGCGCACAGTGCGTATGGATAGAGAAAAAACATCTTTTATATTCATAACCTGAATTACGTGGCAATTTACATTAGTACAGGAAGCCTTTATTAACGGATTATATAAACGGTATTAAAAATATAACCAGTTAAGTAACAAGTTGGGGAACACACCTAAAACTATCAGACAGGCTGCAACGATAACAAGCATTAATTTAAATCCCGGTGAAACTTCAATTGCATTTCCATCTCCTTCTTTAAAATACATGGCCTGTATTAACCGGAAATAATAATAAACACTAACCGCAGCCATAATAACGGCCAATATTACCAGCCATAAAAAATCGCCAGATTCAAGCGTTGCTTTGAGCATATAGAATTTTGCCAGAAATCCTGCGGTAAGCGGTATGCCTGCCAGGGAAAGCAGGAAAATAACATTTACACCAGCTAACAAAGGCTGCTGCCTGGCAAAGCCATTAAAACTTTCAAAGGAATGGTCATTCATTTTTAAGAGAATAGCGAAAATGCCAATTGTTGCCAGGCTATAAGCGGTTGCATATAAAATAATTCCTTCCTTACTGGTAGCATTAAGCGCTAATAATCCCAGCAACATAAAACCAGCCTGCGAAATACTGGAATAGGCAAGCATCCTCTTAACACTTTGCTGAAATACAGCCGTGATATTACCTACCAGTAATGTTAAGGCTGTAATAATTGCAGCAACCAGCTTCCAATCATCATGGATGGAACCAAAAGCATCATAAAAAAGTCGTATGAAACCGACAAATGCAGCGGATTTTACCACGGTTGCCATGAAGGATGTAAATACGGTTGGACAACCATCATATACATCAGGAGTCCAGAAGTGAAATGGTACTGCTGACACTTTAAATGCCATGGAAAAAAACAATAAAAGCATACCTGCAATAACCAGTGCTGATGTTCCTTCAGTTTCTATATTCATGAACTGTGTATCAAAAGTACCGGTAGCTCCGTATAACAGGGTAATCCCCATCAGCATAATACCAGTACTAAAAGCTCCCATCAGAAAATATTTAAGAGATGCCTCATTGCTGATTAGATTTCTCTTGTTGCTACCTGTTAGTATATATAACGGAATGGAAATAATTTCTATACCCAGGAAAAGGATCAATAAAGATTGAAAGGAAGCGACTAATACAACCCCACACAGAATAAAAAATATCAATGCAAAATAATCTGCATAATAATGGCCCACTTTTTCCATGTCCGGGGCTGATAAGATAAAATAAATGAGCGTGGAACCAAATGCCACACTATTGAATAGGAGTGCAAACCTGTCAAACAACATGAAACCAGCTGTATGCACTTTAAAAAAATCAATACCGCTCATTTCCAGAATATTAACCAGCAACAGCAAGGCAACACCAGCTATCGCAATATTCCTGGTCACCGGTTTTTGCTTTACAAAAATGCCGGTAAACATCATGATGACTCCAAAAACCGCTGATATTATTAATGCATTCATAATTTATTTTCCTATCAGGTATGGTGTGATATCTGCTTCTTTTAAAATTTCATTTACTGTTTCGCTGCTGATATTTAAAATAGCCTGCGGGTAAACTCCGATGATGAAGATCAATGCTACCACGGCAATCAATATCCATTTTTCATTTTCACGAATATCAACGGCATTAGCCGTAATTTCATTGGTCTCCCCATAAAAAACCCGCCTGATCATATTCAAGGTGTAAATGGCCGCCAGAATGATCGTAATTCCCGCACAAACCATAAATACCACATTATATTTAGTGATTGTTGAACCAAAGATTCCATTAAACATCAGGAACTCTCCTATGAATGAATTGGTTAATGGCAAAGCAATATTTGCAAGAGCAACTATCATTAAAAGGATAGATAACACCGGCATTTTCTTTGCCAGCCCACCCAGTTCACTGATCTTTCGGGTACCAAATTGTCTTTCAATAATTTCTACAACTATCCACAATGCAATAATGTTGATTCCATGATTAAACATCTGGATCATCACACCTTGCATACCAGACTCTGTTTCAGCAAATATGGCTACACACATTAAACCGATGTGAGCAATAGAGGAATAGGCAACCAATCTTTTCAAATCATTTTGCCTGATGGCGATCAGCGAGGCATAGATCATTCCAATTATGGCCATAGTACTTACAGTATCTCCCCATGCATAAGAAGCCGCTGGTAATACAGGTAGCAACCAACGTATTATTCCAAATACACCCATCTTAACCATTATGCCACTTAACACCATTGTTGTTGCATAATTAGTTTGCTCATATGTATCAGGTTGCCAGGTATGAAAAGGGAACACTGGCATCTTGATAGCAAAGGCGATAAATAACAGCCAAAAAATATTACTCTGTTCGCTGGTCGGCAAATTAATGTTATAAAAATCTGCAATGGCAAATGAATTTCCAGGTGTTTGCGTATACAGGTAAATAATGCCCACCAGCATTAATAGTGAACCAATAAAAGTGTAAATGAAAAATTTAAAAGTAACTGCAATTCTCCTTTCACCACCCCATTGGGAACACAGGAAATAAACAGGAATTAATGCAAGCTCCCAGAAAAAATAAAACAACAATGCATCCATAGCAAGGAAAACACCCATTAAACCAGCCTGGGTGAGCAACATCAATCCAAAAAAATTATTTGCTTTTTTATGGGGTGTATGCCAGGTAGCCAATAAAATAATTGGATAAGAAATAGCTGTTAACAAGCAAAGTATCTGACCCATACCATCAAGCTTAACCGAAAAACTACTACCCAGGCTTCCCAACCAGGATGTCTCGAAGGCCAGATATGAAGGATCTTTTAATATAGTAAGACCGAGTATCGACACCAGCAGGGTAAACAGTGATGCCAGCAATGCCCAGAACCTGGCCGTTTTTTCACTGCCTGTAAAAAAAGAAGCAATGCCCGCTAATAATGGAATTAAAATCAATAAAACTGGAACCATATACCCTTACCCTGGTGGGTGTTTAAAATTATTTCAATACTATTTATATTTCGAGCCAATAAATAAGTCGGCCACCAATTATTTTTTAAAAAAAAATTGCAAAACTAAAAGCAATACCATGCTCACTACCATCAGCAAAATATAATTCCCGGTTTGACCACTTTGTAACCAACGTATCTGGCGGCTACTATAATGAACGGCTTTACCTACTCCATTTACCAGCGCATCAATTCCCGATCTCTCCAAAGAATTATTCAGGAAAGCGCCAAAGCGGTGAAGTGGGTTAATAATGATTTTATCATACAATTCATCTACGTACCATTTATTTTCCAATACTTTTCCGAAACCTGTTTCTGGTTCTGCAGTTAGCTGATACTTACTGAAACGTCTCCATGCCCAAATGATAACGGCGAAGATCAGTACACTTAAACCACCCATCATCAACAATTCCTGTGTATGATCAGCATAATGCGGCTTTTGAATTTGAGTTGATTGGGCGAATACAGGCGCGAGGAAATCGTGTAACCAATGTGCACCAGGTACTAATACTTCAGGAATGCCAATGAAACCTCCAATAACGGAAAG
>JACCYQ010000136.1 GCA_013696395.1 Chitinophagaceae bacterium | reverse complement strand
TGCAAAGATGGGTAGCGGGAGCAGGCAACATATAAGGAGGCGCAGGATCATATTTTAAAGATAGTAAATAGCAGGCATGCGTTTAAACTACCGGTTAAAAGGCAGACTCAATTGTTTTAAATTGGTGCCCAACCCGGGGTCTCCCCACACACAAGACCCGGCAGAGAAGACCCCGGGCTGACATAAATTTAGAGTTTGACTACTTTTTTTTTGGATTTGACAATTCCAGATTTTATTACAGTTATTCAAAAATTAAACTTGTTTGATTTAAATCCTTCTGTCAAATGTTTATTTTCGAATATTATTATCAACCAACCAATAACCAAATAACCTTGAACCTAGCAGCCATCGACATCGGTACCAATTCCATTCACATGATTATTGTAAAAGTGACTTCAAGACAGACTTTTGATGTTTTGGTACAGGAAAAAGAAATGGTCAAGTTGGGAGTGGGGGTGTTTGCCAATAAAATGCTAAGCGAAAAGGCCTTCAATGCAGGTATAGAAACTATATGCCGGTATGTACAGCTAGCGGATGAATACGGAGTTGAACATATCATTACTGCAGCAACTTCGGCTACCAGGGAAGCAAAAAACGGTAGGGAGTTTTTGGACCGCCTTATACAGGATATAGGTTTGGCCCCTCAGATGATTTCAGGCAAAGAGGAATCCAGATTGATTTTTTTGGCAGTCAACAAGGCCCTGAATCTGGGAAAGGAAAATGCCATGGTCATTGATATTGGTGGTGGAAGTACCGAAGTAGTGGTAGGAAACAGGGAAGAGGTTCTTTTCAAGAGCAGCATGAAGCTTGGTGTCCTGAGACTGTTGGACCTGGTAGGAAATCAAGGTCCCCTGGATAAAAACCAACAGAAAGACCTTAAAGCACATATCAGGTCTATCGCCGATAAAATTATTTCAAAAGCTTCCCAGGTGGGTCTTTCCAAAGTGGTAGGTACATCAGGCACCATCCGGACACTGGGAGAGGCCGCTTTGGCAATGAATGGCAAAAACATAATCAATACTGTCAATGCAGAAATTGTCAAAGTAAAGGACCTGGACAAAATCGTCAGTAAGCTCCTGGAACTTGAACCAGGAAAAAGATCGGATGTTCCAGGCATCAATCCCAACCGGGTAGACGCCATCCATTTGGGTGGCCTTTTGCTGTTGGAATTGTTGAACTTGTCCGGAGTGGATGAAATCACCTTGTCGGATGCTTCTCTTAGAGATGGGCTAATCATCGACTATATTGAAAAAAATGGCCAGAAACTGAACAGCCTGGTGCAGGGGAAAGATGTCCGGGAAAGCAGTTCACTGATGATGGCCCTGCGCTATGAAACAGATATCGAGGAGAAAAAGCATATTTCCAAATTGGCTTTGCAGCTTTTTGACCAACTGAAAGATTTGCATGGCCTGGATTATTCACACAGAGAGTTGCTGCATCATGCAAGCCTGATTTATGATATCGGACAGTTTGTGAACTTTCAGGATTTCCATAAGCATTCCAGGTATTTGATATTGATGGGAAGGCTTAGGGGATTCAACAATGATGAACTGACAGTATTGGCCCATCTGTCCAGATACCACAGAAAATCAGGTCCCAAAAAGCGTCACAAACAGTTCAAAAAGCTGGATAAGAATTTAAGAAGGCTTGTCAAAGGACTTTCAGGAATTTTAAGGATAGCAGTCGGATTGGATAAGACCAAAAACCAATGGGTGGAAACCGTTAATTGTATTTTTACAGAAGATAAACTGACCATTAAGATATTCGGGGAAGAAAGCCTGGATCTGGAAATCTGGGAAGCGCAGCGTTTTTCGGATACCCTGAGTGAATTTTTGAAATTGGAAGTGGAAATTGTCAAAGGCTGATGCGGAGAAATGCGCTCTCAAAAACTTGAATTTCCATTGAAATAGGAACTTCTTTTTCGATAAGTCCCGTTTTTCGCGTTGCTACCAAATCGTCAGTAAAAGAATCAAATTACGGCTATTTTAATTTTGATTAAGTTTTGGTGTCGGCCCGGGGTTTTCACAGCCAGGGCAGGTGCGTGGGGAGACCCCGGATGTAATTTTGATGAAGTTGTATTATCTTATTAATGCCCGTTCGTTTTCAACATGATCAGCAGCCTAATTTGTATTTATTATATAACTTTTACCTGTTATAAATGGCTTTCCTTATTCCATTAAACAAATGCGTATGATGCGGTTTATAAGTGGTTCAACAACCTCTTTGAAAATAAAATTTATGTAACTGTTATGTGATCATGCCTAATCATGTAATGTGCTTTTACATTTTCTTCAAATGCCCAAATCACTGAATATGGTTATCGGCAATGCAAAAAGATTTCTGGAATATGGAATTGTAAAAAAATTGAAAGAAAAAAATGCAAATAACCTGTTTGATATGTTATATGCGGGTGTGAAGAAGAGAGAAAAAAAGAAAGGCCAAATACACAAAGTATTTCAAGACAGTTTTAACGCTAAAGAATGCTATTCAGAACAATTTATTTTTCAGAAACTCGATTATACATCACAATTCGGTGAGCAAAAAGTGGCAGTTAGTCAAAGACTTTACAGATTATGAATATTCCAGTGCATCATTTTATAAAAAAGGAATAAACAAATATGAAAAGCTGGTAAGCATTCATGATACATTACACAATGGAATCCCGGGGTCTCCCCACACACAAGGCCCGGCTGTGAAGACCCCTGGCTGACATAAAAGGCTTGCTTTTAAGTTGTTTCAAAAGACGATTTTAAATGAAAGCTGAATTGTGTAAGATCAATGCTATCTGCAAACAGATCAATGATGCGAACTTCATTGTCTGCCTCAATAATTTCATCAAGACTTTGTGGAAAAAGAACAGTTGTGTGCGGTTTGTTCCTTGCATGAATTGCATGAAGTAAAGTTACAAAATCATATTTCGTTTGTACGTAAGAGTTATGTTCAACTGTAGATAGTTTTTCGACAGCTTGACGTTCCAGTCTTTGTGCAGTTGGGGAATTGATCAACGAAAACATATGCGTTAGTGCACAATGATAAACTAAATTGGATTGTCTGATCCATGATTTCATCAAACTATTACTTTCCTCTAAAATAAAATATCTGTATTTAATGTATAGATTTGATAATTCATTTCTTATCCTACTAATACATATTTTTAAATACATGTATTTTATTTTGAGTTAATTTTAACGACAAACTTTACCCAACTTATAAGTTCATTCTAGATAGACATTACTTTCCTCAATGGGTGTAAACGATATTAACTTGAACCAAAAAACCGGCTATCGCTTTAGGATGATTCATGTTGTAAGATTATTCCAGCTACTATTTTTTTTAAATACGGCACAAATCGGTGTTGCGCAACAACGACTGTTTACCAACCAACAACATTTTAGTGTAGAGGATGGCCTGCCACAGAGTTTCATTGGCGGTATTATTCAGGATGACGATGGCTTTATTTGGATGGCCACATTAGATGGCTTTTGCCGATATGATGGCCGGGGTTTTAAAACCTTCCGCCACAATCCAAAAGACAGTACCAGCCTTGCTGCCAACGTCATCAACAATCTTGAAAGGTTTGAAAATAATACCATCAGAATTTATTATAGTCCGACTCAGGTTGATGTTTTCAACCTCCGTACTTTCAAAGCCAGCCGTTTTAACATCCGGGAGCAGTTAAGCAAAATTCCCAATGCACGTTGGCAAACAAACCGTGTGGGTCTTACCACACTCAACTGGTTCTTTATGATGGCCAATTATAAAGGTATGGGTTGGCTCAACAGCAAAACCGGCAAAGTTTATTATGCAAACAGGGCCAATGGAATGTTACAACAAGATACCATCAGCGGCATAGTCGAATCACGGGAAGGAAAGCTGTACCTCGTCAGCGAAAATGGCGTACAGGTAAGTGATACCAGTCGCAGCAAATTTCAATTGATACCGTTTGCAACCCATGTAAAAAAAGAAACAGCAACTGAAATTGTAAATCCATCTGTAAGGTTTTCTATAGTTTATTTGCCGGGTAATCGTTTGGCAATTGCTGATAAGGATAAAATCATTTTGCTTGACATTGATAAAAAAACCAGCAAGATTATTAGGCTGCCTGCATCAACCATAGCCAATACAGATCCAATTAATAGCGACTTGCAGGTAGATGCCGGGGGCCGGGCATATTTTGTAAATGCGGGGCGCATTTTCAGGCTTACTGAAAGCGGTGAATTGAAGCTGCTATGGGAAAATACAAGCAATCCGGCGTCACGTATCAGTGCCTTTTTTATTGATCGATCGGATGTATTGTGGCTAAGTGTAAATGCACAAGGGTTATTGAAGATTGACCTCCAGGCATCGCCATTCGAATCGTATGGTTACCGGGCCGGTTTTGTAACTGATATCCTGGAGCAGGCCGGCGTAAAGCGGGGGGGAATTTTAAGGCCGCAAACATACGCAGAGGCGTCATTTTCCTTCAGGCATGCCCGGGACACAAAAGGAAATCTTTTTTTCAATTCCATTTGGCTTGGCGAAGATAAAATTTACCAGCTGCATAAACAGGGCCTTCATTCGTTTCCACATTTTCCAGTCCCTACGTTTTATTCTGCCATACTCACTATGCCTGACGGCGCCATCTGGGCATACGA
>JACCYQ010000134.1 GCA_013696395.1 Chitinophagaceae bacterium | reverse complement strand
ATCGACAACAAGACGGTCTCCGAGGCCGATCGCATCATGATCCGCAAAGGCGAGAACGTACGCATCATCATGTTCAACAACTCCATGATGCGCCACCCCATGCACCTGCACGGGCACGACTTCAGGGTGCTGAACGGGCAGGGCGAATATGCGCCGCTGAAAAATGTTTTGGACATTATGCCTATGGAAAGAGACACTATTGAATTTGCCGGCAGTCAGGATGGCGACTGGTTTTTTCACTGCCATATTTTGTACCACATGATGGCAGGTATGGGTAATGTGTTCAGCTATAAAAATTCGCCGCCCAATCCCGAATTGCCCGATGCAATAGCTTCCTATAACCGTTTTTTGCGGGACCAGAAAATGTTTCATGTAATGGCAGAAATCGGTTTGGAAAGCAACGGCAGCGATGGTAAAATAATGATCCCCGGCGAACGCTATGAACTGCGCACCGAGTGGCGGCTGGGCATACATCCCGAACATGGTTATGAAAGCGAAACCATGCTGGGAAAGTATCTCGGTAAAATGCAATGGTGGTTTCCCTTCATCGGTTTTGACTACCATTTGAACAACAGGGATAACAGTGTAGAAAAAAATGCATTTGGGCAGGAGAGCAATCAGAACAATCGTAAAGCAATTGTAGCAGGTATTGAGTACACTTTGCCCATGTTAATAAC
This sequence comes from Chitinophagaceae bacterium, assembly GCA_013696395.1. Classification (GTDB taxonomy): domain Bacteria; phylum Bacteroidota; class Bacteroidia; order Chitinophagales; family Chitinophagaceae; genus JACCYQ01. The sequence continues at coordinate 23,223 of JACCYQ010000134.1, read as the reverse complement.
AGCACAGGCAAGAATAGACAGTAAAGGAAAATTTCGCTTCCAGTTAGGCCGCGAAGATATGCCGCTTACACCACGGTTACGCTTAAACGCTATGTGGAATACAGATAAGGAATACATGGCTGGCTTACGATACATTGTAAGAAAATGGTTTTCCCTATCAACCCATTACGACAGTGATATGGGCTATGGTGCGGGCATTACATTAACATACTAAAAATTAAAAAAATGCAACAGAAACAAATGCACAAAATGGGTTATGGCAAATTTGCCATGATGATGCTTATTGGATTGATCATTATGTATCTGGTCATGTTTTTAAATATCACGGAATTAAATCATTACCAAACCAGTGTTACAAGAGTTTATATGGCCATACTCATGGTGGCGCCAATGGCTTTTTACATGATTGCGATGATGGGAAAAATGTATCCCAGTAAGAATATTAATCTTGGTATCATGGTAGGCAGCGTTGTGGTGTTTGCCATAACACTTTGGGCGCTGCGGGCACAAAAACCAATTGGCGATGTGCAGTATATGAAGGCCATGATACCACACCACTCATCCGCCATACTTACCAGTAAAAAAGCCAGTATAAGCGATCCGGAAGTAAAAAAACTATCGCTGGAAATTATAGCAGCACAGGAACGTGAAATAGCGGAAATGAAAGCGCTGATTAAAAAGTTAACGCAATAAATTTTTGTTGACCAGCTGATGGAACTATAGACAGCTTCCGTTGTGCACTCACTTGTACGTTCGGCAACTCTATTGAGCAATTTGGATGCTGGCCTAAATGTAATTCAACTAAAAAAATATTTAATTGTCTGCAAAGTGCATTGTCTTTCCATAGAATCTCATTTTTCAATAAGCGCCTTCAATAAGTAACCACCGTTTAACAGCTGTGCTGCACATATCGTAAGTAGCGTATGCGGATGCAGGCATGCATCATGCAGCAACTGAAGAAGAAACAAAGACGTGGTTTGAGCAGATCAACGCAGCATGACATCAGCGCAAATCAGCGCAATCTGCGGGAGACTATTTCCCCGAGGATTTATTTTTTTCCTGCTGATATCGCGGATCAACGCAGCATGACATCAGCGCAAATCTGCGGGAGACTTTTTTCCCGAGGATTTATTTTTTTTCCCGCTGATAAAGCAGATCAACGCAGCATGACATCGGCTCAAATCTGAGGGAGACTTTTTCCCCGAGTATTTATTTTTTTCCCGCTGATATCGCGGATTAACGCAGAACCACATCAGCGAAAATCTGCGCAATCTGCGGGAACTTTTTCCCGAGGATTATTTTTTTTCCCGCTGATATCGCGGATTAACGCAGAACCACATCAGCGAAAATCTGCGCAATCTGCGGGAGACTTTTTTCCTGAGGATTTATATTTTTTCCCGCTAATATCGCGGATCAACGCAGAACCACATCAGCGCAAATCTGGGCAATCTGCGGGAGACTTTTTTCCCGAGGATTTATTTTGTTCCCGCTGATATCGCTGATCAATGCAGCATGAAATCAGCGCAAATCTGCGCAATCTGCGGGAGACTTTTTTCCTGAGGATTTATTTTTTTTCCCGCTGATATCGCGGATTAACGCAGAACCACATCAGCGAAAATCTGCGCAATCTGCGGGAGACTTTTTTCCCCGAGGATTTATTTTTTTTCCCGCTGATATCGCGGATCAACGCAGCATAACATCAGCGTAAATCTGCGCAATCTGCGGGAGACTTTTTTCCCCGAGGATTTATATTTTTTCCCGCTGATAAAGCAGATCAACGCAGCATAACATCAGCGCAAATCTGCGCAATCTGCGGGAAACTATTTCCCCGAGGATTTATATTTTTTCCCGCTGATATTGCGGATCAACGCAGTACCACATCAGCGCAAATCTGCGCAATCTGCGGGAGACTTTTTCCCCGAGGATTATGTACTGAGAGAGATTTACATCCATGTTTTTGGTCACACTGTGATAAATGAGTGCTATTTTATTTTTTATCTTTTCAATTACCCGGCTTTTGCCAACCGAATCTAGGTAGCATGCAGTTTTTTACTGTGGTTATTTTGCCGCTTCAATGTCTCCCCAGTTTTCGCCTCGTTTTATTCTAAATATTTGTGTGTCGGTTACTTTAAATTGTTTTACGAGTTGCTTCATTGGTTTACCCTGGTTAATTAATTTTTTCAGCAGCATAACTTTTGTTACAGTCAACTTTGCGGCCCTTGAATTTTCATTGTGTCGGGATCGCCGTTCTTTTTTTTCTTTAATTACAAGAGGACTGTTTTTTTGGTGTTCATAGTTTTCTTCCGGTGTCATCCATTTTAAGTTATTGACTCTGTTATTGAGTTTGTTATGGTCAAGATGAGCAACGATAATTTGTTTGGAAGTTGGCTTTTTTAGAAAATAACCTGCCACCAGCCGGTGAATCAGGGAATGGTAATTTATTGTCCGTTCTTTTAAGTCGGCTTGAAATTTCTGGCTAAGGTTCTTTTTTAAAGTGTCCAGCAGTATGGTAGTGCCCTTGATTACCGTTTTTTTTTCACCATCCTGGATTTGTGCTTTAAGTTTTCTTGCCAATTTAAAAACCTGCTTTTGCATGTGATCAAGTTTAGCCTGCACTCGCTCTTCTCTTGGCCGGTATAGTTTAAGTCTGATAATTCTGTAGCCGTTAATCATTGCGCCGTTTACTATATTGCCATCAGAAATTTTATTAAACGTTCTTAGTCGCCCGAAGTTTGAAACCCTTAACCGAAAATTGTTTGTAAACTCAAAGTCAAACTTAACGGTCTTCCATTGTTCACCAGGATAGTCTTTTGTCATGTGTTGTGTCAGGATGTTGAAGTGTTACGAATGTAGTTTTATCATTTGCCACTAACTTTTTTCATTGGCGTTCGCGGCGGCAATAGCGTTCCATCACCCCGCCGCAAATGGTTGTTAAAGATAGAGAGTTGATCGTGAATTTTAAAAACTTAATGAATAACAGGTTGAACTGAAGATGAGTTTCTATTCTCCCATTGCATATTTAATTCCTCCCAGCACATGATCAAGAAATAACGGATCGCTCCAGGATTCTTCTGTATGGCCTAATGCCGTATAGAAAGAACGTCCGCCATCATATTCATGATACCAGGCCATCGGGTGATTGTTATTCATTGTTCCCCCGGTATAGGAAGTTTCATCTATGGTCATCAGAACTTTTACATCGGGATTCAGGTTTTTGAAATTGTACCATTCATCTTTTCTGTTCCACTGGGCAGGTAAATGTAGTGTGGATATGTGCGAGTTGACAATGATGTTCAGCGTAGCTGTCTGTATTTCCGGGTGATTTTCAAAATAGGCGCCTGCAAGTTTGCCATACCATTCCCAATCATATTCCGTATCAGCAGCTGCATGTATGCCAGCATAACCTCCACCTGCCTGAATGAATTTTTTAAATGCTGATTCCTGTTTTTCATTCAGCACATTCCCGGTAGTATGTAAGAATACTACCGATGCATATTTTTTCAGGGAAGCTTCATTAAACAAATCAGCATTTTCAGTAGTATCTACTTTGAAATGGTTATCAATCCCCAATTTTAATATGGCAAGCTTTGCAGCAGGAATTGAATTGTGCCGGAACTTTTCTGTTTTAGAAAAAACTAAAATTTTTTGTTCTAGTTTTTGTTCGCTGGCGAAAAACGAAATAATGAATGGAAATAAAATTAATAAGCCATGCATCAATAATTATTTTTTCAAAAGATAAGCATATTTGTATTTATGTTCCCGATAATAACCAGGTCAAATTTGTTTTTTGAAACAGTATTGTGAAATGAAAAACTGGATTTATCTAATTCAGTTGCGGATCAATCGGGTAATTGATCATCATTTCAAATTCTCCTCCCAGGTGTCTCAAACTATCCTTCCAAACCTCATCAGATTTTGAATGAAAAACCAGGTTTCGGATAGCCTCCGCCGTTAGCCAGGTCTTTTCCTTTATTTCATCCTCCAATTGACCATCACTCCAACCAGAATAGCCAATAAAAAAGCGAATTTTATCCGGATCAATTTTACCACCTAAAATCAATTCAACTACTTTATCAAATTCCCCTCCCCAATAAATATCTTTTATTACTTCAACACCGCCAGGTATTTCGTCTGGATATTGATGCAGAAAATGAATGGTATCTTTTTGCACCGGTCCGCCATAGAAAACGGGTAAAGCATGACCAGTTAATTCCGGGATCAATTCATCCAGTGTGTTTATATAAGGCCTGTTCAATACAAATCCAAAACTGCCTTCTTCCTGGTGCTCGCATAAAAAAACAACAGTGCGCAAAAAATTAGGGTCTTTTAAAAATGGATCTGAAATTAATAATATGCCTGGTGCCGGATCAATCATAGTATTCGGTTTTAATGAATAAGCATTACTGTCTTAGCATGACAAATAAAACCCATAAACTGCGACTTTGATCAGTAGTAAATATAAACAGATGTTAAAATAAAACAAGTTATCCGGATTATAATATTTGCCAGCAGGATGCATTTACCTTTGCGTGCATTTTGCTGTTATTTAAAACACATTATCTTCAAGGCCAAATTTTTTTTGCGTGAAGCGGATTTTCCCTGTTATTATTGTTTTGATCACCTTATCATTAATAGGTATCATTATTATCCAGTTAAGCTGGTTAAAAAACATGGTATTATTAAGAGAAGAGCAGGTAAAGCAAAGAGTTGTCGATGCTACTTTACTGGTAGGTTCTGACCTGGCACAGCATAAGGGAAGTTATTCAACACCCACACCCCGCATTTTTCCTTCCGATAATTTTTCACTGGAACTTATAAGGCCGGTCACCGTGGGACAGCGATTTACAACTCATGAAATTAATGAAAAATTAAGAGCTGCTTTCGTGGCCACAAATATGGAAGAAACGCCTTTTGAATTTGCATTGGCAACTATCAGTTCAAGAGGAATGATGAATTATATTGAAAGACAATCATCCAATTTTGCCAGGATGTTTGCAGATAGCATTAATAACTACCAGTATATTTATCCATTAATTTCACCCAGTGGATCTGCTGCGGAAAACCTTACACCAGATGAAATACTGATTGTAATAGTTCCTGATTTACAGGAGATCGTATATAAATCGCTTCGATTACCTATCACCTCTGCAATCATTTTTACCATTATCATTATCGCTGCTTTTTATCTAACGGTGGCAACCATGCTAAGGCAAAAAAAGATGAGTGAAATAAAGAATGATTTTATCAACAATATGACGCATGAATTTAAAACACCTTTGGCAACTATCTCTTTGGCGGTGGATGCTTTACGTAATGATAAAGTTCGGTTTGATGGTGAAAAGATGACCTATTTCAGCAATATCATCAAAGAAGAAAACCAGCGTATGAACCGCCAGGTAGAAACTATTCTTCGTGCCGCATTGATGGATCGGAAAGAAGTTCGATTGAATTTAAAACCTGTTCATGCGCATGAAGTGGTTGCAGATGTGCTGGATAATTTCACCTTACAACTGCAGGATAAAAAAGGAAACCTGGAAATTAAGATGGATGCAGAAAATGATTTGATAGAAGCTGATGAAGTACATTTCCCCAACCTGTTAAATAACCTGGTAGATAATTCTATCAAATACTCCAAAGAAAATGTGCCCCCGGTAATAAAAGTTTGGACAAAAACGGATAACAAAAATTTAATTATTCGTTTAGAGGATAATGGTATTGGAATGAACCGCGAAACTGTGAAAAGGATCTTTGAGAAATTTTATCGGGCACATACCGGTAACCTGCATAACGTAAAAGGTTTTGGCCTTGGCCTGAGTTATGTAAAAACAATGGTTGAAGGTCATCACGGAGAAATTAAAGTGGAAAGTGTATTGGGTAAGGGCAGTTGTTTTACTTTGACATTACCTCTAAAGAAGTAAAATTCAATTATCGTTTTATCCAAATAAGGCTTCCATCTCCGTAGCTTAAAAAGCGAAATTTATTTTCCAGCGCATATTCATAAATTTTTTTCCAATCATCACCTGCAATAGCAGCCACGATCAATAATAATGTGGATTGAGGTTGATGAAAGTTGGTGATCAAAGCATCAGCCATTTTCACCTGATAACCTGGTGTAATGATCAACTGCGTTTTTGAAAAGAAGGTTTCAAGTTCACGATCTTCCATCCACTTCAACAAAGCGTAATGTGATTCTTTAACAGGAATGGATAAACGATTTAATGCAATAGCTTCCCATTGATCTAAAATCAATTCTTCAGCAGCAATATTTTTATTGTTTAAGACTTTTACACCCAACCAGTACAAACTTTCTAATGTTCGCAAAGTTGTGGTGCCCACAGCAATCACCGTTTTCACTTCTGCACCTGCTAATTGCCTGATCAATGTTGCACTGACCTGAAAATATTCCGCATGCATTTCATGATCTCCAAGCGTTTCACTTTTTACCGGCATAAAAGTACCCGCTCCAACATGCAGTGTAACAAAATCATGACGGATGTTTTGAGCTTTAAAACTATTCATCACTGATTCTGTAAAATGTAAACCAGCCGTTGGCGCTGCAACCGATCCCAGGTAACGGGCATATATCGTTTGGTATCTTTCCTCATCAACTGGTGATGCTTCTCTTTTTATATAAGGGGGTAAAGGAATAGCACCTGCTTCATGTAAAACAGATGCAAAGGAAAGTGTTGGTGGTGACCAGCTTAATTCAATAATAAAATGATCCTGCTTTTTTTCAACATATCTTGCTTCTAATAAAATCTCCTGTTGCTGGCCAGAAATTTTTTTCTGTAAAACTTGTCCATGTTTCCATTTTGACGCGCCACCTATTAAGCATTTCCATAAAACTTTTTCCTGTTTTTCCATAGCAGCTGTAATATCTGCCTGGGCTTCAGGTTCCAGGCAAAATATTTCAATGATACCTCCTGTAGGTTTTTGAAAAAGTATCCGGGCCTCCAAAACTTTGGTGTTGTTAAAAACCAGTAATGCGCCTTCCGGAATATGAGAAGAAAGATTGTGGTAATTATTTTCGTTTATCTCTCCATTTTTATAAATTAATAAACGGGAAGCATCTCTTTGTTCTAAAGGAAACCAGGCAATCTGCTCTCCGGGCAGGGTATAGGTATAATCCCTGATTTGAATATCTTTTGGATCCATGTTGTACAGTTAACTACTGTTTGAATGTAGATTTTATTAAAACGGATATAAATCTTATTCAGACATAATACAGGTTTCTACACCGGTTATCCACAGTCTATTCACCCAATTTTTCATTTTTACGGTTTAGATTCCTTTGAAACCCATTGTGGACTTACATGACATGCAAATAAAATCTGTGGAAAAATTAAAAAACCAAATATTTGTCATGAAAGTGGGAAAAAGTGTTATTTTGTGTGAATTAATAATATTTCCTTACAAATCTCTGATAATGACCGGATTTCTTGGTGAATATGAAGCCACATTGGATGCCAAGGGCCGCTTTCTGATCCCGGCAGGCTTTAAAAAGCAGTTACCGGAATTGGAAGTGGCGAAGTTCGTTATTAACAGGGGTTTCGAAAAATGTTTAGCGCTTTATCCGGTAAAAAATTGGGAACCGCTTTATGAACGTATCAGTGCCCTGAATGATTTTGATCCAAAGGTTAGGGAGTTTCGCCGCTATTTTTTAAACGGAGCCACTTTCATTGACCCGGATAGCGCCGGGCGCATATTAATCCCTGCAAACCTGAAAGATCATGCAGGCCTGGAGAAAGATATCGTGCTGATAGCAGCTGTAAATAAGTTAGAAATCTGGGATAGTAATAAATACAAACAGCTCTTTGAATCATTTTCACCCGAAGCATTCAGTGGCCTGGCCAATGAAGTAATGGCAGGTGGCAATAAGTTGGATGGTTGATAAGCAGGATTTTCCTATGGTAAAGCAAAAGAAAATAAGCGCAAAAGATCTTGTAGAAGCTGATCAGACGCTAATCCCATCTTCATCAACTTATCATATACCTGTTTTGCTGCATGAAGCCATCGATGGTCTTGCTATTAAACCTGGGGGTACTTATGTGGATTGCACATTTGGTGGCGGCGGCCATTCAAAATTCATTTTGGAAAAATTGGGGCTTAATGGAAAGCTGGTTGCTTTTGACCAGGATGCAGCCGCAAAGGAAAATGTACCTGCAGATGCGCGGATTATATTCATTCCGCAAAATTTCAGGTACCTGCAACGATTTTTAAAGTTGCATACCATTCCGGAAGTAGATGGCATACTTGCAGACCTGGGCGTTAGCAGCCACCAGTTCAATGAAGCTGAAAGGGGTTTTTCAACCAGGTATGATGCAGATCTTGATATGCGGATGGACCAACGGCAACCTTTAACCGCTTATAACGTGGTCAACACATATAGCGAGCAACAGTTGCATAAGATCTTTGAACAGTATGGTGAAGTGACCAATGCAAAGACCCTGGCCAGAACAATTGTTCAACAACGCGATCATGTTTCTTTCAAAACGATTGAAGGTTTCAAGAATGCACTCAGGGAAATTGTAAAAGGAAATCCAAATAAATATTTCGCACAGGTTTTCCAGGCATTGCGCATTGAAGTGAATGATGAAATGGGTGCTTTGAAAGAAATGTTGCAACAAACACCGGCCGTATTAAAACCCGGAGGCAGGGTAGCCATCATTACTTTTCATTCAGGCGAAGACCGGGTGGTGAAAACATTTTTTAAAAATGAATCTTTTGATGAGCCGGATGAAAATCCATTTAGCCGGGAAACGAAAGAAAGGAAGTTGAAAGTTATAACGAAGAAACCATTGGTTCCTTCGCAGCAAGAAACAAAAAGAAATCCAAGATCACGCAGTGCAAAATTGCGTGTGGCGGAAAAAATAAATACGAACCCTTAGAATATTTAAACATAATAACCAATACCTGCTGAAGAATATTTTGAACATGTATTAAACAGTCAAAATTAATTATGCCTGAAACTGAAAACCCAAAAGAACGGGACTCGCGATTAAACTGGAAATCCTGGTTGAATTATCAATCGATTGTCAGGCAGGTGCCGTTCTTTTTGTTTCTGGCTTTCCTGGCCGTTTTATACATCTATAACGGTCATCATGCAGACAAAACAATCCGGAATATAAACCGGGAAGCAAAACAGGTGAAAGAATTACAGTATGAATATAAAACCGTAAAGAGTGAAGTGATGTTCCGTAGTAAGCAAAGTGAACTGGTAAATGCTGTTGAACCCATGGGATTGAAAGAGCTCACCGTATCACCTGTTATTTTAAAAGATTCTTTATAAAAATTAGCAGCTTAGAAAGTTGGAAATAAAAAAGGACATATTGTGGCGTGTTTACCTGAGTTTCATTGGCATTGGTTTGCTGGGATGCTTTGTTATAGGTAAGGCTTTTTATATTCAAAATATGGAAGGTGAATATTGGCGCAGCATGAGCGACAGTCTTCACCAGCGCATTGTTCCATTGGAAGCAGATCGCGGGACTATTTACAGTGAGGACGGACAAATGCTCAGCACTTCATTACCCACTTTTGACATTTACATTGATTTTGCGGCAGAAGGATTAAGGGATAAAAACGGAAAAAGATTTAAAGAAAATCTTGATTCATTTGCAATCGCTATGTCTGCTTTCTTTGGCGATAAATCAAAAGCTGCTTATAAGAATCAACTGGAAGCAGGCTATAAATCTAAGACCCGATATTATTCTTTGAAAAAGAAATTGACTTTCGCGCAATATAAAATTTTTCGTGAGTTTCCATTAGTAAGGTTAGGAAGAAATAAAAGCGGTGTAATTACCGAAGTAAACAGCGTTCGTTTAAATCCGTATGGTTTATTAGCTAACCGTACTATTGGACTTTCAAGAAACAATGCACAAAACGTTGGATTAGAAAATACCTATGATTCTTTGCTTCGTGGTGCCACCGGTCAGCGGTTGGTACGTTTTATTGCAGGAGGTGCAGCCATCCCGGTTGAAGGTTATGAAATAGAGCCAGAGAATGGAAAGAACATTATAACAACGATCGATGTAAACATGCAGGACATCGCAGAAAATGCTTTGATGAAAATGATGTTGCAAAGTGAGGCGCAAACCGGTACCTGCGTGGTTATGGAAGTAAGCACTGGTAAAATCAAAGCTATTGCTAACCTGGGAAGGCAGGAGGACGGCAGCTATTGGGAAGATTATAATTATGCATTGAGAACCACTGAACCCGGTTCAACCATTAAACTGGCTACTTTAATAGCAGTTTTGGGCGAAGGTAAAAAGACAATCCATGATCCGGTGCAGATCGGAACTACCGGTAATGCATACGTGGGCGTTAGAAATGTTACTGATGCAGAAAGAGCTCCCAAGGCTTTAATGAGTGTTAAAGAATGTTTTGCGCATAGTTCCAACGTAGGGATGAGCCGCATCGCTTACGATGCATTCGCATCAAACCCTGATAAGTTTTTGGAGTACCTGAAACATTTTCAATTGAACAGCCGGACCGGAATCGATTTAACCGGAGAAGAAAAACCAAAATTACCAAGAATAAAGAAAAATAATGAAGGGCTTCATGCCATGGTTACTATGAGCTTTGGATATGCCATTGAAGTTAGCCCGATGCAAACGCTTACATTATATAATGCGATTGCCAATAATGGTAAAATGATGAAACCTTACCTGGTGAACCGCATTGAAAATGATGGTTTGTTGGTTAAAGAGTTTAACCCGGTTGTTGTAGTCGATGAAATTGCCAAACCGTCTGTTGTAACTGCCGTACAGGAATGCCTGAATGCAGTATCCATTGAAGGCACAACCAAAAGAGTATTTAAAGAAACACCTTTTGCGGTTGCAGGTAAAACCGGAACATCTCATTATGCCAGCGGAGAAATAAAATATCATCATGGTATTTACCAGGCTTCCTATGTTGGATATTTTCCTGCAAATGAGCCGAAATACAGCTGCATCGTTGTGATAAAAACAAAACCACGTGCAGCCATGCATTATGGTGGCCAACTTGCGGCACCTGTTTTCAAAGAAGTAGCTACTAAGTTATACGCGATGTACGTGGAAGATAAACAGCCGGTTAAAAACAAATTTGCTCCTGACAGCACAGGCTTTTTTTATGCTGGTTATACCAGCGATGTTAAGGATATATTCAATCAACTTGGATTGAGATATAAAGACTCAGTAACACAAAATTTTTGGAGCACTGTTTACGATCAGCAATATTCAACAGTTGTTTCTGGAAATGCGGTAAAACCAAAACGGATGCCTGATGTAAAAGGACTTGGTTTAAAAGACGCCCTTTACTTATTGGAGAATATGGGTGTTAAAGTGGTGATTGGTGGAAAAGGAAAAGTAGTTGAACAATCAATTGCGCCCGGTACCGGCTTAAAAAACGGAATGACGGTGTACCTGGATTTCAGTTAAAATATTTTATTAGTTACATGCAATCATTAACAGACTTATTGTACAAAGTGAACCTGAGATCAGTCTTGGGTAGCATGGCCATGCAGGTAAGTGATGTGCAAACAGATTCAAGAAAGGTTACGCCTGATACATTGTTTATTGCTGTTAAAGGAGTGCAGGTTGACGGACACCTGTTTATTGAAAATGCTATTGAAAATGGTGCTACCGCTATTGTTTGCGAGGAGGCGCCAACACCTATAATAGATGGTATCACCTATATAACAGTTGATAACAGTGCTTTGGCAGCTGGTTACATAGCACATAATTTTTTTGGAACGCCTTCTGCAAAATTGAAGATTGTTGGTGTTACCGGAACCAATGGAAAAACCACTGTAGCAACACTTTTATATAAACTATTTACTGTACTGGAATCCAAATGTGGGTTGATCAGTACGGTTGAAAACAAGATTGGAGATCAGTTACTTCCCGCATCATTTACTACCCCTGATGCTATTACACTAAATGCATTATTGAAACAAATGGTGGATGCAGGTTGTGAGTATGTATTTATGGAATCCAGTTCTCATGCCGTTCACCAGCATCGTATGGCAGGCATCCATTTTAGCGGAGCTGTATTTACCAATATCACCCATGATCATTTGGATTATCATCAAACTTTTGATGAATACATCCGTGTAAAAAAATCTTTTTTTGATGGATTGTCTTCAGATGCATTTGCCATCAGCAACCTGGATGATAAGCGTGGTACAGTAATGCTGCAAAATACATCTGCCAAAAAATATTTTTACAGCCTCAAAACAATGGCTGATTTTAAAGGAAAGATTTTGGAAAATGCATTGACAGGTTTAGTGATGAATGTAAATGAACAGGAAGTACACTTCCGGTTAATTGGAGAATTTAATGCTTATAACCTTTTGGCAGTGTATGGTACTGCCATTTGTTTGGGGAGGGAGAAAACGGAAGTGCTTCAATATCTCAGCATGTTAACAGGCGCCGAAGGCAGATTTGATTTCATCCTTTCACCCAAAGAAAAAATTATGGGCATAGTTGATTATGCACATACACCGGATGCACTGTTGAATGTGTTACAAACAATTAAAAAATTGGTTAAAAGTGATGAGCAGGTCATTACGGTTGTGGGTTGCGGTGGCGACAGGGACAAAACAAAACGACCTGTTATGGCGGAAGTAGCTTGTGCGCATAGTCACCGGGTGATTTTAACGAGTGATAATCCACGTACGGAAGATCCATTGCAGATTATTGCTGATATGGAAGCCGGTTTGAGTACGACAGCAAAAAGAAAATACATGTCCATTGCAGATAGAAAAGAAGCGATCAAGACTGCCGTTAGCCTGTCAGCACCAGAGGATATAGTGTTGATTGCAGGTAAGGGTCATGAAAAATACCAGGAGATCAAAGGTGTCAAACATCATTTCGATGATAAGGAAGTATTGATGTCGATGTTCGAATTGTTAGATAAGTAAGATAAAAAAGCAGCATGCTATATCATTTATTTGAATGGTTTAAATCAGAAGGAATAAGTTTCCCGGGCAGTCTGCTGTTCCAGTTCATTTCCTTTCGGGTGATGCTTGCCGTTATACTTTCTCTTGCTATTACTACTTTATATGGAAGAAGGGTGATCAATTTCCTTAAGAAAAAACAAATAGGTGAAAGTGTCCGGGAACTTGGACTGGCAGGAGAGAAGATTAAAAAAGGCACACCTACCATGGGTGGTATCATTATCATATTGGGCATTTTAATTCCAACCTTGTTGATTGCAGATCTGAATAAAGTTTATATCAGGTTAATGATCGTAAGCACAATTTGGTTAGGACTCATTGGATTTATTGATGATTATTTGAAGTTGAGGGCAAAACGTAAAGTGCAGGAGTCTGGAGAAAATTATAAAAAAGGTGATAAGGACGGATTAGCGGGGTGGTTCAAAGTTTTAGGTCAGGTTGGGCTTGGCGTAATTATCGGGGCAACATTATATTTTAATGATAATGTAAGCATCTGGCGGGAATATATTGGTACACATAATCCGGCAGATACAACGCAGATCGTAAGAATGGTTGATGGCAATCAAAAGATCTTTGTAGAAACAAAAGTTCCAATTACGACCATTCCTTTTGTAAAAAATCATGAATTCAATTATTCAAAACTTTTACCTGCAAGCCTGAGAGATTTTACCTGGGTTTTATACATTCTCATTGTGATATTTATCATAACGGCCGTTTCAAATGGTTCTAATATAACCGATGGTTTGGATGGGTTAGCAACGGGTACATCAGCATTGATTGGCGTCTGCCTGGGAATTTTTGCCTATGCAAGTGGTAACTTTTTTGTAGCTGATTATCTCAACATCATGTATATACCCAACCTGGATGAATTGAGTATTTACATAGCGGCCATGATAGGAGCATGCGTAGGATTTCTCTGGTACAATTCATATCCTGCGCAGGTTTTCATGGGTGATACCGGTAGTCTTACACTCGGGGGTGTTATTGCGGCTATTGCTATAATAGTTCATAAAGAATTATTGATACCTATTTTCTGTGGTGTTTTCCTGGTGGAGAATTTAAGTGTGATGATGCAGGTAGGTTATTTTAAATATACAAAGCGAAAATTTGGTGAAGGCAGAAGGATTTTTTTAATGAGTCCCTTGCATCATCATTATCAAAAAAAAGGATATCATGAATCGAAGATTGTTACAAGGTTTTGGATCATCACTGTTTTATGCGTGGTTTTCTCTATTGTAACGTTGAAGCTTAGATGAAAAATAATCAGGTGGTAATTACCATGTAAAGAAGACTTGCTGAAAAACCCGAACTACCCTGGAACTGCTCTGAAAGAAACGTGCTGTAGATAAACCAATACTTACGAAAAACCCCTTACCGTACTAGGTTGTACGGAGTATATGAATAATGAAAAAACGAATGGTCATATTAGGTGGTGGTGAAAGTGGTGTGGGCGCAGCACTGCTGGCTGCAAAAAAAGGATATGAGGTTTTTTTATCGGATGGAGGCTCTTTGAAGGAATTGTATCGTAACAAGTTGAAGATGGCTTCAATTGATTTTGAAGAAGGCAGTCATTCTGCTGATAAAATATTATCCGCAAATGAAGTGGTCAAAAGTCCTGGTATACCAGAAAAGGCTGAAATGGTTCGACAGATCAGGGCAGCAGGTATACCAATGATCAGTGAAATAGAATTGGCTTATCGCTATAAAGGGGACAGTAAGATTATTGCAATAACCGGCAGCAACGGTAAGACCACTACAACGGCTTTAATTTATCACGTATGTAAAGTAGGAGGAATAGATGCGGCACTCACTGGTAATATTGGTTATTCATTTGCCATGCAGGTAGCAGAAAATCCTAAACCTTTATATGTGGTGGAGATCAGCAGCTTTCAACTGGATGATATAAAAACTTTCAGACCCGATGTGGCAGTATTGACGAATATCACTGAAGATCATCTTGACAGATACGATTACAATTTTGAGAATTATATACGCAGTAAGTTCCGGATAACCGAAAATCAACAACCCGGTGATCATTTTATTTACTGTGCGGATGATGAAGTAACGATGAAGTATTTAAACAAATTTACAAAACTAGCTAACCCACTACCCATTACCATGAAAGGAGAAGTAAAAAACGGAGCATTTATAAAAGACGGAGATGTTTACATCAGAGTGGGACATGAACAAACCACAATGAGTGTATTCGACTTCGCTTTAAAAGGAAAGCATAATCAGTACAACACTATGGCAGCATGCGTGGCGGGAGCAACAATGGAGATCAGGAAAGAAAAGATCCGGGAAGCAGTGCAAACTTTTCAAAGTCTTGAACATCGTATGGAATCGGTTGCTACTGTTAGAGGTGTTGAATTCATAAACGACAGTAAGGCTACGAATGTAAATTCAACCTGGTATGCTCTTGAGAGTATGGAAAAACCAACCATTCTTATTTTGGGTGGTGTGGATAAAGGAAATGATTATTCATTGCTGACAGAACTGGTGAAGGAAAAGGTAAAAGCTATCGTATGTATGGGAACCGATAACAGGAAGATTCATGAAGCATTTGGTCATGCAGTTAATACGATCATTAATACAGCGAGTGCTGCAGAAGCCGTTCATGCATCATTCCACTTTGCAGAAAAGGGAGATGTAGTGCTATTGAGCCCGGCTTGTGCAAGTTTTGATTTATTCAGTAATTATGAAGACAGGGGAAACCAATTTAAGCAATCGGTTAAAAACCTTTAATTTTTTTAGAATCAATTCTTCTTTTTATAAATATGGAATTGAATAAAACATTGGAATAAATAATGAATAACCCAGGAGACATACGTTTTTCACAGGTAGGAAGCCAATTAAATACACGCAATCTTTTAGACAGAACCAAAGGTGACCGTGTTATATGGGCATTGGTGGTTTTGCTTGTATTAATATCCCTGCTGGTTGTTTACAGTGCAACAGGTTCTCTGGCATATAAAATGTATAAGGGCAACACAGAGATATATTTATTCAAGCAGGTTGCATTTATCGCTGTGGGCATTATCTGTATTTATTTTGCACACCGTGTTAATTATACTATTTATTCAACGGTTTCAACTTTTCTTTTCTTATTGGTAATTCCTTTATTGATCTATACATTATTTTTTGGGGTAACCATGAATGAAGGAAGCAGATGGATCAGGCTTCCAATCATTAACCTGACATTTCAAACGTCGGATTTTGCAAAACTTGCTTTATTCATGTACCTGGCCAGGCAACTTAGTAAAAAGCAACATGTAATTAAAGATTTTAAGAAAGGGTTTTTACCGGTTATTATTCCAATTATAATTATTTGCGGGTTAATTGCTCCGGCCAATCTTTCTACCGCATTATTATTAGGTGCAAGTTGTATGTTACTATTATTTATAGGTCGTGTACGTGCCAGGCATTTATTATTAACAGGTGCCATTGCAATGATACCCATTGCTATGTTGGTGATGGCGGCAGTCATCCAACATAATACTTCGGATGCTGATACTGTTACATCGAAAGAGTCTTCATCCAAACTTTTTGTGCGGGTTAGTACCTGGGTTAACAGGGTAGAAGCATTTATGTACAGTAGCAAGAGTGCCGACAATGATGATAATTATCAAACCAACCAGGCTAAGATAGCTATTGCAAAAGGTGGGATGTTTGGGGTTGGTCCGGGAAATAGTACACAAAGAAATTTTCTCCCACAGGCATACAATGACTTTATTTATCCCATTATCATTGAAGAATATGGATTAATTGGCGGGGCATTCATCGTATTTATTTACCTGGTTTTTCTGTATCGCAGTATACGCATTTTTAAAAGATGCCCATTTGCTTTCGGTGCATTTTTAGCACTTGGATTAAGTTTTACATTGGCCATCCAGGCTATTTCAAATATGGCGGTAAGTGTAAATATTTTACCGGTAACCGGTGTTACGCTTCCACTGATAAGTATGGGCGGAAGCAGTTTTCTTTTTACCTGTGTTTCAATCGGAATTATTTTAAGTGTTGCGCGTAACGTGGAAAAAATGGAAAAGCCTGTTGTAATAAATGAAACAAATGATTCTAAAGAAGAAGAGGAATGAGCATTGAGATGAACCATACCGTGAATGAATTAAATACCTCTTTCAAAAAAGGCGGCCGCATCATCATAGCTGGGGGTGGCACCGGCGGACATATTTTTCCCGCTATTGCTATCGCCAATGCACTTCGCCGGAAAGATCCAACCATTTCTATTTTGTTTGTAGGTGCAAAAGGTAAAATGGAAATGGAAAAAGTTCCACAGGCAGGATATGAGATCATTGGATTGGACATTGCCGGTTTCAACAGAAGTTCATTATTGAAAAACCTGGCTCTGCCTTTTAAGATTTTAAAAAGCATGGGACAGGCCAGTAAAGTGATGAATGATTTTAATCCTGATGTTGTCGTTGGTGTGGGTGGGTATGCAAGTTTTCCGATGCTTCGGATTGCACAAAAAATTGGAATTCCAACGCTTATACAGGAACAAAATTCTTATGCGGGCAAAACAAATAAACTGTTGGGGAAAAAGGCGGCAAGGATCTGTGTTGCCTACGATGGTATGGATAAAGTTTTCCCTGAATATAAAATAAAAAAAACAGGTAACCCTGTCCGTGATACCATAGAAAATATTACTATATCCCAGCCTGAGGGATTGAGACATTTTTCCCTGGAAGAAGATAAAAAAACATTGTTGGTTGTGGGTGGAAGCCTGGGTGCAAAATCCGTGAATGAAGCCATTGAAAAACATATTGATAAACTCTTGAAGAATAATATCCAGTTGATCTGGCAAACAGGTAAAAATTTTGTTCATAGAGCTGCTGAACAAGCTGTTGATCACCGGTCCGTTTGGGTGAATGATTTTATTTCGCAAATGGAATATGCTTATGCCGCCGCCGACCTGGTTGTTTCAAGAGCCGGTGCTTTGGCTATAGCAGAATTATGTATTGTTAAGAAGCCCGTTTTGTTTGTACCCTATCCGCATGCCGCTGAAGATCACCAAACCGTCAACGCTTTAAGTTTAGTTAACCAGAATGCTGCGTTGATGGTTCCCGATGGTGAGGCGCTGGATAAAGTGGTGCCAATGATCATCGAATTGGCAAAAGATGAGGAAAGGCAACTGGAACTCAAAGAGAACATTGGCAAAATGGCTATGCTGAAAGCGGATGAAACAATTGCCGATGAAGTGTTTTCATTAATTAAAAGTAAAAAAAAGTAGAACGATCATATACTAAATGCATAAACAACAAGAAATATCAACTTCCGACAGCCAGTTAAACTTTTCCAATGGAATTTATTTCATTGGCATTGGTGGAATTGGGATGAGTGCTATTGCCAGGTATTTTCATACACAGGGTGTTTCTGTTAGTGGGTATGATAAAACAGAAACCCAACTTACAAAAGAATTAGTGCGTTCCGGAATAACCGTTAGTTATGTGGATGATGTATCGTTAATACCTAGGGAAATTTCTTTGGTTGTTTTTACGCCCGCCATTCCAAAAGATCACCAGGGACTGAATTTTTATCAGCAAAATGGTTACCAGGTTATTAAAAGAAGTGATGTACTAAAGATCATCACTGAAAATTCTTTCAATATTTGCGTGGCCGGAACGCATGGAAAAACAACTGTATCAACCATGACAGCTCACATTTTAAGACATAGCGGTTTTGGTTGTAATGCTTTCCTGGGTGGTATTTCAGTAAATTATGGTACAAATTTCTGGAGCCATGAAAAGAATGTTTGTGTTGTTGAAGCCGATGAATATGATCGCAGTTTCTTAAAACTTTCTCCCGATGTAGCCGTGATTACATCTATGGATGCTGATCACCTGGATATCTACCATACCGAAGAAGCGTTGCAGGATGCATTTATCCAGTTCAGTGAAAAAGTAAAAAATAATGGTATTCTTATCAGCAAATTTGGCTTAAAGAGAGGATCTGAACTAAAGTCAGGTAATCATATTAGTTATAGCCTGCAGAATGAAAGTGCCGGCGTTTATGCCGCCAATATCAGGATGGATAATGGCAGTTATGAATTTGACGTGGTATTAACAGATAAGGTGTTAGAAAGTTTTCGCTTAAACATGGGCGGTATGCATAATGTGGAAAATATTGTTGCCGCTGTGGCTGTTGCCAATCACCTGGAGATTGACGAGGAGAAAATTAAAGCAGCTGTTGTTGAATTTAAAGGAGTTAAGAGAAGGTTTGAATATATCATCAAAAATGACCGCCTGGTGTTTATTGATGATTATGCGCACCATCCGGAGGAATTAAAAGCATTGATAAAAAGCGCTAAAGCATTGTTTGGAAATTGGCGATGCACCCTGATTTTTCAACCGCATTTGTTTAGTCGTACCCGCGATTTCGCGGACGCTTTTGCGGAAAGCCTTGATCTGGCAGACCAGGTGATCCTATTACCCATTTACCCTGCACGTGAATTACCCATTGAAGGCGTTAACAGTGAAATGATTGCAGGTAAAATGACCAACAAAACGCATAAGGTGATGAGTAAAGAATCAATGCTCGAATGGATTCGAAAGGATTATATTCCAGCAACGAGTTATGAATTTGGAGAGATTGTAATAACAGCTGGAGCCGGGGATATTGATGCACTGGTTGAACCAATAAAAAAAGAATTGCAAGCCATATAAATGAATGCTAAAAGAACCATACAAAAATTTCTGATCGCACTTGTCTGGATGGCACTGGGTTCAGGAATGCTGGTATTATTAGTCGCCGCAATAGGAAAGCAAAATCGGCAAACATGCCAGGGCTATGCAATATCTGTGAAAGGTGGAAAAAGTCATGTATTCATTAATGAAAAGGAAATTTTGCAGCTGGTGAAAACCGCAGCCAATGGAAATATAAAAGGCAAAACATTAAGCAGTTTCAGGATGAAAAAAATGGAATCACTGCTTGAGGCAAATAAGTGGATACTGGATGCGGAATTGTATTTTGATAACCAGAATATGCTGCAGATCTCAGTAGCTGAACGTTCCCCTGTGGCAAGAGTATTTACAATATCAGGTTTTTCTTTTTACATCGACAGCAGCGGCACCCGTATTCCTTTATCCCAGCATTACACTGCAAGAGTGCCGGTATTTACCGGCTTCCCGGAGTCGAAAAAAGTATCAAAGGCAGACAGCATACTTATGTTGCAAATTAAAAATGCGGCTATTTTTATTGACAATCATCCTTTCTGGAAAGCACAGGTTTCACAGGTAAGTATAACTGAAGATCACCAGTTTGAAATGATACCTGTAATAGGAAATCATGTTGTTTTATTAGGTGATGGAGCGAATTTGGAAAAGAAATTTCACCGGTTGTTTATTTATTATAAACAAGTGGCCGGGAAAAAGGGATTTGATACATATGAAATGTTGAATGTGCAATTCGATGGCCAGGTTGTAGGAACCAGGAAAGGTGCGGCGTTATCAGGAAATGTTTTACAGCAACAGCGTACAAAAGCCATGCAAACTGTGCAGACGGCATATAATGAAAAAGCTGTTGTGAAAGAAGCTATCAACCAGGGGAATAAAATTTTACAGACTCAAAACGTAAAAAAGGAAGTGGTAAAACCAGCGAAGCCGGAACCTGAGATGACAACTGAAAAGAAAACGCCTAAAGCGGTTATGAAAAAGAGAAGTGAAAACGAATAAAATGTTTAAAATTTTTTAACTATCCAAATCTAAAAAAACCTGAAGAAATAAATTTAGAACATGCAACAACTAAAAACAACATAACATGAACACAGAAAAACCCATTATTATCGGTCTTGATATAGGGACTACCAAAATTGCGGTCATTGCCGGGCGAAAGAATGAATTCGGCAAGCTGGAAATCTTAGGATTCGGTCGTTCCCATAGCAATGGCGTCAAACACGGACAAGTATTAAATATTGATGAAACGATAAAAGCCATACGGACTGCTTTGGACAATTGCTATGCCAGTAATCCTGACCTTGATGTCAACGAGGTTTATGTAGGTATTGCAGGGCATCATATTAAAAGTTTGCAAACCCGGGGCGATATTGTTCGCCAGGAAACCAGCGACCAGATCACTCAAAAAGAAATTGATCAATTGATCAGTGATCAGTATAAAACATATATACCTGCAGGTGACCAGATCATTGATGTTATTCCGCAGGAATTCACCGTTGATAATTTTCAGAATATTCCAAACCCCATTGGTTTTGCAGGCGTAAAAGTGGGTGCGAATTTTCACATCATCACGGGTGATAAAAATGCGATCCGCAATATTAACCGAAGCGTAGAAAAAGCAAACCTTATTACAAAAGACCTGGTATTACAACCTCTTGCATCATCTTCTGCGGTTATGGGACAGGAAGATATGGAAGCCGGTGTCGCTATCGTTGATATTGGTGGTGGTACCACTGACCTTGCTGTATTTTATGAAGGTATTCTGAAACACACTGCGGTAATTCCTTTCGCCGGTGAGAATATAACCAACGACATTAAGTCTGGTTTAGGTGTTTTGAAAACGCAGGCGGAGCAAATGAAAGTGCAATTCGGTAGTGCATTGGCAAATGAAGCAAAATCAAATGCGTTCATTACCATTCCAGGATTAAGGGGAATGCCTGCAAAAGAAATCAGTGTTAAAAACCTGGCCAATATTATACAGGCACGTATGAGCGAAATCATGGATTTTGTTACGTATCACCTGAAGCAGGTTGGGCTGGAAAATAAAATGCTGAATGGCGGTATAATATTAACCGGTGGTGGTTCTCAATTAAAACACCTGATCCAGTTAACAGAATATACTACTGGTTTAAATGCACGGATTGGATTTCCTAATGAACACCTGGCATCAGGACATATTGAAGAACTGGCCAAGCCAACATACAGTACGTGTATTGGTTTAATTCTGAAAGGGTATGACGATTACGAACATCAGCGTAAACAGTTTGACAGCAATTTCAAAAAGGTGGTTGTACCGCAGGGTTTAAAAGAAGCCATCAATAATAATGAAGTGCCAGAAACTTTGGATGTTGATGAAAATGGAATACCACAAACAGGCAGTCGCAAAAATCTGAAAAATTTCTGGAGCAAATTTAAAGATGGCATTATCGATCTTTTTAAAGAAGAAGAAGATAAGCGTTTCTAACGGTCACCAACAAGCTCTTATTTAAAATACTAACCATTAAATTAAACGTTTCCTGCAGGGGACAAAAAAAAGGGGTACATTATGATACATTTTGATTTACCAAAAGATAAATCATCGATCCTGAAAGTGATCGGTGTAGGAGGTGGCGGAAGCAATGCCGTTAATTACATGTTCAGCCAGAATATCGAAGGCGTTGATTTTATTATATGCAATACGGATTCACAGGCATTAACGCTTAGTAGTATTCCAAACAAAATACAACTGGGGCCTCATTTGACACAAGGGCTTGGTGCCGGTGCTAATCCGGAGATTGGTCGCCAGGCAACGGAAGAATCGTTAGAAGAAATTAAACGTATTCTTGAAGTCAATACAAAAATGGCTTTCATCACAGCCGGGATGGGTGGTGGAACAGGTACAGGCGGTGCGCCGATCATTTCTAAAATATGTAAAGAGTTAGGAATTTTAACTGTAGGTATTGTTACCCTTCCTTTTGCATATGAAGGTAAGAAACGTCAGTTGCAGGCCGAAGAAGGCATAAGTATATTGAAACAATATGTTGATACTTTGCTGGTCATCAGCAATGATAAATTAAGACATCAGTTTGGTAATTTGAAAATGCGTGAAGCTTTTGAAAAGGCAGATAACGTTTTAGCTACTGCCGCCAAATGTATAACAGATGTGATCACCTGCACAGGCCAGATAAATGTTGACTTTGCTGATGTATGTACCGTAATGAAGAATGGTGGTGTCGCCATCTTAGGCAGTGCATCTGCAAGTGGTGAAAACAGGGCACAGGTAGCTATAGAAGAAGCATTGAATTCACCTTTATTGAATGATAGTGAAATCAGGGGTGCCAAATGGATCCTTATCAATATTAATTCCGCAGAAGGCCAGCATGAGTTTACCATGGATGAAGTTGAAATCATTCAGAACCATTTATTAAGCCAGGCAGGTGAACATTCTGATGTTATTCTTGGTCTTGGTTATGATAATAACCTGGGTGATAATATTGGTATTACTTTGATCGCTACCGGTTTTGAACATAAAGATCCTTTTGCGAAAGAAACGCCAAAAAAACAAGAGACAAAGAAAGAAGAGAAGATCGTAATGGTTTTGGGAGAGCCAATAGAAGAAAA
>JACCYQ010000120.1 GCA_013696395.1 Chitinophagaceae bacterium | reverse complement strand
GTTTCTTTATTATCCCAACTCCTCCATAAAATGGATGAACAACTTTCCGGGCTGATCACTGTGTACCAGGTATTCTCCATCATAAATACTTTATCGCCTACACCAATACCTAATGCACCACCCGATGCACCTTCACCGATGATAACACAAACAACCGGAACTTTTAAGCGGATCATTTCATAAATATTGCGGGCAATGGCTTCACCCTGACCCCGCTCTTCTGCTTCTAGCCCTGGAAATGCACCCGGTGTATCAATCAGGGTTATAACGGGTTTATTAAATTTCTCTGCCAGCTTCATTAACCGTAAAGCCTTTCGATATCCTTCCGGGTTAGCCATACCAAAATTGCGCATTTGCCTCATTTTAGTATTGATTCCCTTTTGCTGACCAATGACCATGACCGTTTCTCCACCAATCATGGCGAAACCACCAACCATTGCCTTATCATCTTTTACATTTCGATCACCATGCAATTCCGTAAAAAGGGTGGTCATTTTTTCAATATATTTCAATGTATATGGCCTGTCCGGATGACGGCTTAATTGTACCCTTTGCCAGCTGCTTAAATTAGCCGTGATCTCGCGGCGCTTTTCAATAATGTTCGCCTCCAGTTTTTGGATGGAATCACCGAGGTCAATTTTTGTTTTCTCCTGCCGCTGCCTCATCGTATTTATCTCATCAATCAACTCTTTGATGGGTTTTTCAAAGTCCAGGAATTGCCTGTTGGTTTTAAAAGTCATAATCTGTAAAAGGTAAGCGGTAAAATTAAGGATTAATCAATAATATACATTTGATCCAAAAGATATCGATACCCATGTATTATCCAAGTATTTTTCTGATCAGCCTGATAGGAACCACAGACCATTCAGGCCGGTATGTGATCTCATGCTGAAAACTCTGTAAGGTCTTTTCCAGCAAGAAAGTATTGATCAGGATAAACTTGTCCTCTTCATCTTCCGGCACCAGTTCCGTATGATGAACCTTATCAAGATAAGATTTCAGAAAGATGCCAGCGGTATA
This sequence comes from Chitinophagaceae bacterium, assembly GCA_013696395.1. Lineage (GTDB taxonomy): Bacteria > Bacteroidota > Bacteroidia > Chitinophagales > Chitinophagaceae > JACCYQ01. Next base: position 5,452 of record JACCYQ010000120.1, on the reverse strand, counting down.
GTGCGCCCATATATCAGCGGTGGCCATTAATTTGTTTGCATCCGTGGTGGGATTTTCATTGTTCATCCAGATACCTTCATATGCTGTATAATATATTGAACGGATAATACCAGCCACATCCCGCAACGGCGAACGCTTTAACCGTCTTTCACTGTAGCTGCGTTGCGGATCTCCGGCAAAACCAACGAACATCAGATCCTTTCCGGTAAACAATACCTGCTCCAGATCAAAATTTCCATGAATCCGGATTTTCCAAGTATCCATTTTTTTATGATAGATCCGTTTCATGTAGTTCAATACTTCATCTCTCCTTGAAAGAATATTGTCAGCATCGGCCCTGAATAATTCGGGTACCCCTGAAAGTTTTTTGGAGCCAGCCTGGAAAGTACTGCGTACCAGGGTCTGGAAACCGGCAAATAGCGAACGCTGGTAATGAAGGGAGAATTCTTCTGGAACAAAATCCGTTTCTGTTGGATTTGTTGATAAGGCCAGGTGCATTTCCGCCATCCGCTCGCCCAGCAAACGGCAGGAGTCTGCCACCTGTAAACCCAGTATTTCCTGCAGGTGATCCGGTAACTGATCATAATCTAACGGATATGCATATACGCCTCTGATATCCGCAGATAATAAATCATTATCAGCGGCCTGCAGGCTTTCATAATAATCTTTAACTCTTTCCAGCATATACTGCCTTCCATTGATATTATTTTCAATCATATCCTGCACCATGGCCAGCTCAATGGTGGCATCCGGTAGCTGCCACTCAATATGACCCTTAAAGGTGGGTGTATTTTTGAACCTGGTATTTTCAGTCATGTACCTTGTTATCTCCAGGTCCGGGTTAACAGACTTTGCTACCAGGCGATAAATTTTAATTACAAATTCATTATCATAGGCGATGATTGTCCTGTTCTTTCCCGAAGCCATCCATTTGGGACGTGTGTCCGGATGATTCTTCACAAATTTTTTCACATCCCGATGCCCGGCAAATAACACTTCCTGGTCCTTTGATTCAATGGATTGACCTTTGGCGATCCTCGAAATCAGGGCTTTTTGGTAACGGGGTAAATAGACCGCATCGCATAATAAACCTTCCACCCCATCAACTATGAGCCTGGCCATGATTCCCTGTGGATAATGCTGCTGTATATAATCCGCTTCCGTACTTTTTACAAAAGCCAGTGGTATATGAAAAATTTGCGGGAGACCGGTTTCATACCCCACCTCTGCTAAAAAAATATATACCTGGTCATTTTCAAGAGGCATATAAATATGATGAATAACCGAAAAATTTCTCATGATCTTGTTGCGGCCTTCAAACCAGGAGGCACTTTTCAGGTACCGGGGTAAAATGGTCTCCAACTGGTCCAGGGAATGATTAAATATCAATTCCTTCCAGCTTGCGATTTCAAGAACGGGTAGTTCAGCACTGATCAGTTCAGTTTCGGATGTTTTCTTTAGTTCATACCAATCATAAGAATAGGGACTAAGGGTAAAAAAATATGGCAGATCTTCCTTAATCATAGGAAATTGGTTCTGGCTGAAAACTTCTACGGGTGTCATTCCTTTATATTCGTGCAGGTCTATTTCTGCCGGTTGGGCATAGCGGCTCAGGTTCACAACCACCAGGATGATCTCATTTTCGTAACTGCGGGTAAAAGCCAGCACTTTAGGATTATCGATGTTCAAAAATTTCATATCTCCCCTGCCAAAAGCCCTGAACCTTTTCCGCATGGCGATGATGCGCTTCATAAACCATAAAAGAGACGAAGGGTTGCGCCGTTGCGTTTCTACGTTTACCGATTCAAAATGATATTCCGGGTCAAGTATAACGGGAAGGTATAAGCGCTGAGGATTGGCTTCAGAAAACCCTGCGTTTCTGTCCGGAGACCATTGCATGGGTGTTCGGACACCATCCCGGTCCCCGAGGTAATAATTATCTCCCATTCCTATTTCATCGCCGTAATAAATAACCGGTGTACCACTTAATGAAAACAACAGGCAATTCATCAGTTCAATTTTACGCCGGTTATTCTCCATCAATGGTCCCAGGCGATGCCGGATACCCAGGTTGATTTTAGCTTTGGGATCCTTGGCATAAACCTTATACATATAATCCCTTTCTTCGTCGGTAACCATTTCAAGCGTAAGCTCATCATGATTGCGTAAAAAAATGGCCCATTGACAGGTATCGGGTATGGCAGGTGTCTGGTCAAAAATATCCGTTATGGGATATCGGTTTTCCATTTGCAAAGCCATAAACATTCGCGGCATCACGGGAAAGTGATAATTCATCTGGCATTCATCGCCATCGCCAAAATACGAAGCTGAATCTTCGGGCCACATATTGGCTTCTGCAAGCAATACGGTACCGGGAAAATTTTCATCAACATGTTCCCGCAATTTTTTAAGGTAAGCATGCGTTTCCGGTAAATTTTCGCCATTGGTTCCTTCCCGTTCAAAAAGGTAAGGTACCGCATCCAGCCTGAAACCATCTACTCCTAACTTGCACCAATAGTCTATCATTTTAAATACTTCTTCCTGTACCCTGGGATTATCATAATTAAGGTCGGGCTGATGGTGAAAAAAACGGTGCCAGAAATATTGTTGCGCCACACCATCCCAGGTCCAGTTTGACATTTCAAAATCCTGGAAGATGATTCGTACATCTTTATATTTTAAAGGATCATCAGACCACACATAATATTCTCTTTCCGGGGAACCTTTAGGTGCTTTTCTTGCCCGTTGAAACCAGGGATGCTGATCAGAAGAGTGATTGATGACTAATTCGGTGATAACTTTAAGATTCCGCTTGTGGGCTTCTTTTAAAAATTGTTTGAATTGGGTGATATTTCCGTAAGATGAATTAATGCTGTAATAATCCGCAATATCATAGCCATCATCCCGCAAAGGAGAAGGATAAAAAGGCAGCACCCAGATCGCTGTTACGCCCAGGTCTTCCAGGTAATCCAATTTTTCCAGTAATCCTTCAAAATCTCCGATGCCGTCGCCATTGCCATCGCGGAAGGCTTTTATATGAAGTTCATAGATGATCGCGTCTTTGTACCAGTGTAAATTTTCATCGAATACCGTTCCTTTATCTGCCATATTAATTATTATTATGAAAGATCCTGCTCCTGAATCTCTTATTAATCAAACCTGAAATGTAAAACATTTATGCCATCTTGGTTGAATGGTTGATAAGTTGATCAGTTTTTTATGAATTGGGGGTGGGTAGTTGATTAGTTGGTATGTTGAAGATGATCCCTGGAATTAGGAATTGGGAATTAGGGTAATATGTCCATTCCTCCACAATTGTTCAACAAGAGTTCTCCCATTAAACCTTTAAACTTTTAAACTATAGTTAAACCACCGTTTCACCACCGTTCAACAACCGTTCAACCATCGTTCAACCCTTACTTCCAGGGACAAGGAATGGTTTGCCTGGGCCCGCTGACTCCGCGGATGATCAATGAAACCTCCCAGGTATGTGGCTTACGGGGAGCGATATTCAGTTTGGAAATGGTATAATCATAAGAAAAACCAAATTGCATATTTTGATACATGATACCCACATAAGGTATGATGGCATTTTTTGACCAATACCAGAAACCCCCATTAAGTATCACATCAGTACTGGTGGGTAAAATATAACCCAACGCAGCTCCAATGGAATAATAACTGGCATCGGCCTGGAACTGATAAATAGCATTGGCATTCAATAACAGGTAATCATTTAAATAGGTTTCGTAATTCATATGAGCCACTTTGCGCATGGCCAGGATCTGGTGCTCATCTTCCAGGAAAGTTTGCTTGGGCCGGTTCAGGTGGAATGCGGCAACGCCAATATCAACATTGCTTCTTTCACTGCTGATGCTATAGGTTAAACCGGCGCTTGAAGAGAAATAACCTCTCATATTAGATAATGCCAACTCACCGGTTGGCAGATTAACATTAAAGCCTGTACCTGTGAATTGTTCTTCAAAATCAACTCTTCCAAAATCAACATACCGCCGGCCATAGATACCACCGAAACCGGCAGCGAGCCGGTGTAAATAAAAACCTTCTGATAATTTTACATTATAAGACATGTTGACGGAGGCATAGGTACTTTTTACTACACCGCTCATAGCATAATCATACATCAGCATGGCACCAACCCCCAGTGTATTTTTTTCCTCCACCATGCCCGGTAATTTGTTTTGCATAATCTTTCGATCATATGACACCGTTCCTGTAGCATAAGGACTGGCAGGGCCTATCCACTGATCCCGCAGATTAGAGATCACTCTCCAGTCCGCATTGATATTAGCCGTCAGCGCCGGGTTAATATTTAACGGCGATGAAAAAAATTGAGAAAAGGCAGGGTCCTGGGCGTGGGAGGTAAGTATAACACCTGACAAGCTGGTTATCAGTAGCCCAAATTTGATGGCCCTTGACCTGATTCTAACATTTTTAACTGCATGTAATTTCATAACTGCACATTTTATCTTAATAATACCGAGTTGCCAGCACGTTTATAATATCTGCCATCATCCCCGACCGCTTCTAACGTCCATGTATAAACGTCAGATACCTGTTCCTGTCCCTTGAAGATACCATTCCAGCCTTCCCCTATACGATTGGTTTCAAATACCAGCTGACCCCACCTGTTAAATATCCTGAAATATTTCAGTTCGGCAATGTTAACTGTCAGCGGGAATAAGCGGTCATTATGGCCGTCATTATTTGGAGACCAGGCCTTAGGTACAAAAATATCTGAAGCCAGTGCCGCAGGTATCTGTGCCCTCATAACAATCAATACCGTATCTATGGTAATACAACCGCCATCAGATCTTATCTGAATGGTGTATTCCACTTCCTGGTCATACCTGAACACAGGATTTCTTACATCAAACAAATTCAATCCAACCGGCGGATTCCATATATAGGTATGATTGGCGCCCAGGTCTCTTGCATTCAATTGAATGGGAATATTTTCTTCCGCCGTCACAACAGGATAACGGATACCATCAACCGGTTTTATAATGGTCACTCTCACTTGAACTGCACGTACAAATTCACATCCACCGACCGCCGTTGCACGGATATAATAAGTGCCTGAAGCAGATACAGCGTCCGGATTATTTAAAGCAACGGAGGTATTCGCATCACTCCAGTAAGTGAACACCAGTCCCGTGTCGCTGCCCGCGGTTATAGTAGGATCTGTAAGATCAACTGTTGCCGGAGAACATACAGGCGGCGGATCTGCTGTTACAAACTGCGGTGTACTGTTTACGGTTACATTGACCGGCTTCACAACGGAGCAACCGGCAGCATTTGTCGCCTTGATATAGTAGGTTCCTGCAGTCACTGCGGTAGGATTACTTACCGGGTTGGTAGTGATTGCATTCAGCCAGTAAGTCAGAATAAGTCCTCCATCGCTGCCTACCGTAATCGAAGCAATGGTGAG
>JACCYQ010000119.1 GCA_013696395.1 Chitinophagaceae bacterium | reverse complement strand
AATCCCTACAGTAATCTCTTACCTTATTTATCTCCGTATCATCATTTTGCATTTAAAAATTCATCCGTATAGCCCTTGGAAATTAAGTCGAGTCTTAGTTTATTCTTGGCGGAAAGGAGCCATCCCTAAAACAGATATTCTTCTTTTACGAATAGGGCCTATATTGGCTAATGCATCTTCAAAAGAAGTGATAACTCCATGAATTTTCATAGTACAAAGAAACTGCTTACTTTTCATCTTTAATGCCTAGCTTTTGTTACTTTTGAGCAAGATTTTAGTAACCAGATGCTCTTTTGAAGAAAAGGTATTTATTCGGACATTCTACATTTATTGACTTTTGAAAATATTGAAGGGCAGTGACTTATAGAACCAGATTGGTTCCCGTCCGGTCCGCAGAGTCAATTTCAATACAAATTAAAAGCCTGCAAATCGTTGATATGCAGGCTTTTTGTTTTTGTAACAAATAAACAATGGACTTCTAAGTATTCTTCAAACCGTTCAACTAATTGAAAGAACTGACGAATGAAACAACACTAAGCCACCATGAAGATTTGAAAATTTATATTAATCAACAAGAGCAAAAGCTAGCTCGTAGCAATCAAAGTTCTACAATCAAAAATAAATAGGACAACAAGCGCAAACAATCAATTAATTAGAGATGCTACATTAATTCTGAATTAAAATAGCATATCGCTCTTTCTTCCCCATATTCGTATGGACAGATTAGCAACAGAGCACGCTCAATTTTATCAGAAAACTGTAATTTCTAAATTTTACTGCTTTTTAATTTCATACCCCTCATAGCATCAAAATTCCTAACCAATATAATATGTATTGGATAGTTACCCTTTAAGAAGCTCGTCAACTTCAATAAAATATTTAATAATTATTTGCTAATATTTAAAAAGAAGATTTACTTTAGTTAATAATTTAAAAATTAACTGTTGAGAAATGCTGCTTAACAAACAAACAGCCTACAAAAGAAAAATTTTTAAACATCTGTATTTCTCAGGCTCTCTTTCCTGTGCAGAATTGAGTGAACTTACCGAGAAGAGTTTACCGGTAACTACCCGTGCCATTAATGAAATGATTCAAGAAGGTTCCGTAATGGAAACGGGATTTGCCATTTCAACGGGGGGAAGACGCCCACAAATGTTTTCATTAAAGCCTGACCAGGTATATATAGTTTCAGTTGCAATGGATCAATTAATTACACGCATCGCTTTGATTGACATTAATAATAATGTGGTGGGTAAAGTGGAAAAAATAGAGTTGGTATTGCCGTACAATCTTAATGCATTAAAACAATTAACCGGTCATATTTCAGATTTCTTACGGAAGACGGAAATCGATAAAAGTAAAATAATTGGTATCGGGATTGGTATGCCGGGTTTTGTAGATGTAAAAAAAGGGATCAATCATTCTTTTTTAAAAAACGGGGGAGAAAATATTGTCGATCACATTGGTTCATTAACAGGTTTACCCGTTTTAATAGATAACGATTCCAGTTTAATTGCACTTGCCGAGTTCCGTTTAGGTTCGGCCAGAAACAGGCAAAATGTAATGGTTATAAACATTGGATGGGGTGTTGGATTAGGGATGATACTTAATGGAGAATTATTTCGCGGGCATAATGGATTTGCAGGTGAGTTCAGTCATATTCCCGTATTTACCAATAATAAATTATGCAGTTGTGGTAAAACCGGATGCCTGGAAACAGAGACATCCTTGCTGGTAGTGGTAGAAAAAGCAGTAAAGAGTTTGCAATCAGGAGCATCAACTCATTTAAAGGATTTATCATTAGATTTTCCTGAGAATGCTGCAAAAAAAATTATGGATGCTGCACTGCAGGGAGACAAACTTGCAGTTGAAATTTTATCTGAGGCAGCTTACAATATTGGTAGAGGTATTGCCATTTTAATACATTTATTGAACCCCGAATTTATTGTTTTGAGCGGTAGGGGTTCCGTCGGAGGCAGGTTGTGGACTACGCCTATTCAGCAGGCCATCAATGAACTTTGCATACCTAAAATTGCTGAAAATACAGAACTATTGATTTCATCTCTTGGATATAAAGCTGAATTAATTGGTGCTGCAGCATTGGTAATGGAACATTATGATACTATAGAACCGGTTCAGGAAAAAGAATCAAAAATACGATTCGCCACCCCAAAAGGAAAGCCCAAAACAATTTTTAATAATTAAAAACACTGCAATGAAAAAATTTACACCCAGGTTTGTGCTGTGTATGTTGCTTAGCTTTTGCATGGCTATTGCATCGGCACAACAAAGAAACATTACCGGAACGGTAAAAGATGATAATGGCAACCCGGTTGCCAGGGTTTCCTTCCAGGTTAAAGGAACCAGTAACGGAGGAATTACAGATGATAATGGAAATTTTTCAATATCCGTTCCTGATGCAAATGTGGTATTGGTTTTTACTTCTGTAGGATATCAGGAAAAGGAAGTAGCAGTAGGTCAAAATACTACCTTGTCAGTAACATTAAATACGAGTGATGGAAACCTGTCCGAAGTGGTTGTAACAGCATTAGGTATTCAAAGGCAAAAGAAATCCCTGGGATACGCAATCCAGGAAGTAAAAGGAGAAACGCTGGTGGATGCTAAAGAAACCAACCTGGCCAATGCGCTATCAGGTAAAGTAGCAGGGTTGCAGGTGGTTCGGGGTAGCAACGGTGCCGGAGGATCTTCTAAAATCTTACTGAGGGGTAACAATTCATTGGTTGGAAATAACCAGCCATTGATTGTAGTTGACGGAACACCCATTGACAATTTCACTGGAACTTCTGAAAATGGTTATTGGGCTGCAGGTTTTGACAGGGGCAATGGAATAGGAGATATTAGTGCAGATGACATCGAGAGTATGTCGATATTAAAAGGGCCCTCCGCTGCAGCCCTCTATGGCTCACGTGCAGGTAATGGTGTTATTCTGATAACTACTAAATCTGGTCGCAGGCAAACTGGCCTCGGTATTACTTTCTCTACTACGCAGGGAACTGAAAGTATTTTTATACGGCCAGAATTGCAAAATACGTTTGGCCAGGGAAGTGATAATATTTTTAATCCAACAAGTACGCTTAGTTGGGGCCCTAAGGCTGAAGGCCAGATGGTAACTAAATGGGACGGTACCCAGTCATCATTAAGCACCGGTCATGATAATGTTGATAATTTTCTTCAGAACGGTACTACGCAGAGCTATAACCTTTCTTTTCAGCAGCAATTTGGATCTACATCTATTTATTCTTCACTTAGCCGTTGGAATGACAAAAGTATAATTCCCGGCAACAAATTGGAGAGAACCAACTTAACTGCACGTGCAGTTTCCAAATTTGGTAAAAATGACCGGTGGACGACCGATACAAAAGTATCTTATAATAACACTTCCGGATTTAACAGACCCATCAATGGCCGGGATGTAAGCAATGTGTATGTATTATATACGCTTCCGAGAAGTATGGATATTCGCGACTTTAGTGCTGCCACCAATGAATTTGGCAATATGCTTTGGTATGAGGGTGCCCCTGGCTGGCAAAATAATCCTTATTGGAATAATTTGTACAATCAGAACCAGGATACAAGGGATCGCTTTATTATGAATGCATCGGTGAAATATAACTTCACTGACTGGTTAGATGCAGAAGTAAGGGCTGGTGGCGACATTTATACAACCAATTCAAACCGTAAAGTGTACGCTGGAAGCAATAGAGCAAATGAATATTCAGAGGGAAAACAAACATTTACCGAAACCAATTATAGTGCTTTAATGACAGCACGGAAAGACAATGTTGTGGGGAAATTTGGTGGTGTAATTACTGCCGGTGGTAACCTGATGCATCAAAAATCCAGTTATATCGGTGTAAGAACCGGGCCTTTGGAAGTGCCTAATGTATTCTCTCTTACAAATGGTTCAGGAGCACCAGGCATCGACCAGGCATACAGCCGGAAGAAAATCAATTCTCTTTATGGTTCTGCAGGAATTAACTATGACGGATATTTATATCTAGATGCAACATTCCGTAACGATTGGTCTTCCGCTCTTATAGAGGAAAACCGCTCTTATTTTTATCCTTCCGTGAGCTTATCATATGTGCTGACTGAAATGATTGATAAAATGGGAGGAAATTTACCTGGCTGGATTGATTATGCAAAATTGCGTGTATCTCATGCTTCAGTAGGTAATGACCTTGCTCCGTATAGTTTGTATAACGGCTATGAAATTCGTAAAGATCCTAACGGTAATGCATATGCTGTAAGGAACTCATTGCTAAAAGAAGAAAGCGTAAAAAGTGAATTGATCAAGTCGTTAGAGTTTGGTGCAGAAACACGGTTCCTCAATAACCGCCTGGGCCTTGATTTTACCTGGTACAAATCAAATGCGACTAACCAGTTGATTGCAATTCCAATGGATCCGCTCAGTGGGTATTCAAGTATGATGGTGAATGCTGGAAATATTCAGAATAAAGGGATTGAGTTAATGGCAGATGTAAGGATTCTCACAAATTCCAAATCATTAACCTGGTCATTGATCGCCAATTACTCAAAGAACGAAAATAAAATTATAGACATTGCCAGTGACCTTGGTGTTGATGAATATCCTTTAGGCGCTTTCGATGATCTTTTTATCAGGGCTACCTCCGGAAGTTTGTATGGAGATATTTATGGAACCCGGCTTTTGAGGGTGAAAGATGAAACTAGTCCTTATTTTAACCAGCTACTGCTTAATTCAAGTGGGCTTCCGCAAAGGGATGCTAAGATTGTAAAACTGGGTAACCAACAAGCTAAAGGCATGCTGGGTATTACTAACGCTCTTGCATATAAGAATTTCGGATTGTCCTTCCTGTTTGATGCACGGTTTGGAGGTGAAATATTTTCAGCTTCCAATGTTGGTTTGCAGGTAAGCGGAACGGCAGCAGTAACGGCTCCGAATGGTGAACGCCCGGATTTTGTAGTAGATGGCGTAACCTTAAATACAGGAGGCGGTCATGAAAAAAATACCAAAACCGTAACACAACAACAATACTGGAACACGCTTGCTACGCTGAACAACTTAGGTGTGGGCGAAGCCTACTTGTATGATGCTACCAATATTCGTTTGCGAAACGTACAACTCAGTTATAACCTTCCAAAAGGATGGCTTACAAAAACTCCCATTCAGCGTGCTAATGTTTCATTGTCATGCAATAATGTGTGGATGCTCGAAAGCCATTTAAATGGGATAGACCCTGAGTCTGTTTTTGCAACAGGAACTAATGCGGTAGGTTTTGAAGGGGGCGCTTTCCCAACTATGCGTTCATTCTTATTCAGCCTTTCATTAAGTTTTTAATTTAATAAATTATTCAAAACATTTTATATGAAAAAGATTTTGAAATATACCTGCATCCCACTGTTTACGGTAATGCTGGCAGGAGGGTGTAATAAATTCGATGAGATCAATGAGGATCCTTACCTGGTTACTGAAAACCAGGTACAGGTTGAATACTTCATCAACAATGCAATTGTGGGCAGCCAAATGGACCCGCATATAGCCGAGCGGATTTTTGTTTTGTATTGGAAAACTGCGGGAAGGCAACAATTCGGCGGGGGAATTTCTACTGGTGGTTATAATGATGGCTGGACAAGCGACTATTATAGCGGAGGTTATCTCGGCGGCTGGCTAAATGGTATCAATAGCGGTGTGCAGGTAGCAGAAAAGCAAATTGCCGACGGCAATATTAAAGAGTATACCAATAACCTGCTACAAGTAGCCCGCATCTGGCGTGTATATCTCATGAGCGAACTGGCTGATAATTTTGGACCAATTCCTATCAATGCTTTCCAGGGAGTTAACCCGGAATTTTCTGACCTGAAATCAGTGTATTATTTTTTCCTGGAAGAATTGAAAGATGCTTCATCTAAGCTTGACATTACTGTAACTGGACCTAGTGCAAAGTTCGACCAGGCCTATGGATTTAATTATGCCAAATGGCAAAAATATGCTAACTCCATGCGCCTTCGATTAGCTATGCGACTTTCCGAAGTGGATGCTGCGAAAGCAAAATCGGAATTTGAAGCCGCAGCTGCCGGTCCACTAATTACTGCCGCAGATGAAATTTTCCAGGTTGCAGAAAAACCAGGTTGGGATGCACTGACAGGTGTGATGACCCGCGAGTGGAATTATTTTCAAATGTCTTCTACCATGAACAACTTGTACCTGGGTTTAGGAGGTATTGAAACTGCCGACCAGGTAGGAGCCGAAATGCATTCAGCCATAAAGGATGAAGATTATATTGGTTTAAAATTAGAGGATCATTTTACCACTAAAACAAATGATCCTTCTGCAGGTTACTGGCTTGATGGTCTTCCTTACGCAATTGATCCCAGGGCTTATAAAATGTATGTTATTCCCGGCGACATCAGCAACCCGGATTTCAATGCTTATCCATCATGGGATAATAGCGCCAAAACCACGTCCCGTAACCTGGTAGATGATGCAGGTGGTGTGGTAAAAACAATCGATGCAAAATATACATGGAATGCTCCTGTCAATGGAGACTGGGGTGTAAAAGGTGCAAAAAATCAGATCAGGACATATAACGGTGCTTTACCACGCCATGGCCATAAATTCAGAAACAGTAATAACAAACGTATCTTTTTTGCCAACTGGGAAACCTATTTCCTGCTGGCTGAAGCAGCAGTGAGAGGATGGACTGTTCCACTGAGCGGACAAGCAGCTTATGAAGCTGGTATTGATGCCAATTTTGCATATTGGGGCGTGACGAATTTTGCCGGAGCTTACAAAACATCATCCGATTATAACCGTGTTGGTACCTCTGTTAGCTGGGCTCATACAACAGAGCCACCTGCTACCCATAGTATGGATTTTATCAACGGTTATACCAATACACCGGGCACAGCAAATGTTTTATATCCTGTCAATAGTCTTTACAAAAATGGTTCTGTGAAGAATGATCATTTGACAAAGATCATAACGCAGAAGTTTATTGCTCAGAATCCCTGGCTGCCCCTGGAAGCGTGGAGCGATCATCGCCGTTTGGGTCTGCCGTTTTTTGAAAATCCTGCTGTTGAAAATCCGCTGGTAAATATGCCAGCATTGAATAGTGGTAATTTTATGACAAGCAATGTCAAATTTTTTCCTCAACGTTTGAAATATCCTTCGAGCCTGCCCGCAAGCAATGCCGAAGGGTATCAGCAAGCCCTTGGATTTTTAAACGGGCCTGACGAAGTTTTAACACCACTGTGGTGGGCCCAAAAATAAGGGAAGAATTTTCTCGTATAGTAGTTGTTAATCAAAAAGAACCAACCTTTCAAAAGAGGGTTGGTTTCTTTTAAAATGTGAATTTGCAATCAGCATTTGTAAAAGGAAAAAGATTTTACAATTGTATGTTGCTCACAGGGTTGGTGTCTTTAATGAAACGGCATCTTTCGGGATTTGGATCAAAAAATCATTTGAATGATGAACCTTATAAATATAAAGATGAAAAGTAGAAAAAGTGCACCGGTAAATTTGAAACAAAAACATAAACATTCTTCAGCCGGTTCCAAAATACTCTTCGTGTTTTTGTTAATGTGTTCGCTGTTTGCCAATGCGCAGAAACCAATTAATTATGCCAAACTGGTGAATCCCTTTATCGGCACCGGTGGACACGGTCATACTTACCCGGGTGCCTCCATGCCTTTTGGCATGATGCAGTTAAGCCCGGATACAAGGCTGGAAGGTTGGGATGGATGCAGTGGTTATCATTATTCAGATTCCATCATGTATGGATTTTCGCATACGCATTTAAGTGGTACGGGCATTGCCGACTACTGCGATGTATTACTGATGCCATTTAATGGTGAGGTAAAATGGAAGAACAGTGAATACGCTTCCCCCTTTTCGCACAAAAATGAAAAAGCACATGCCGGTTATTATGAAGTGTTGCTGGATAAACATAATATTCATGCGGCGCTCACCACCACAACCCGTTCGGGCATGCATGCATATACTTTCCCCCTTAATGCAACAGAAGGAAAAGTATTAATTGATCTGAAACACCGCGATGAGGTACTGGAATCTTCATTGGAAATTATTAATGATTACGAAGTAAGGGGCATGCGTCGCAGCAAATCATGGGCAACGGATCAAACGGTTTTTTTCTATATGAAGTTTGAAAAACCGATTAAAGAATATGGTATTGCGGTGAACGATGAATTGCAGAAAGACATAAAAACCGCAAATGGAAAAAATATTAAATCTTATTTCAGTTTTGATTTGCCGGCTGGTAAAAAAATTCATGTAAAAGTCGGTATCTCCGGTGTAAGTATGGAGAATGCAAAACTCAATCTGGATACGGAAATACCAGCCTGGGATTTTGAGCAGTTGAAAGCGAATGCCGAAAATGCCTGGAACCAGGAACTGGGAAAAATAGAAGTAAAGGGCGGCAACAACGACCAGATGACCGTTTTTTATACCGCACTTTATCATGCAAGTTTAGCACCCAATATTTACACCGATGTAAATGGTGAATACCGCGGCACCGATTTGAAAGTGCACCAGGCAAAAGACTTTACCAACTACAGTGTTTTTTCTTTATGGGATACACACAGGGCGCTGCACCCGTTGATGACCATCATTAACCGCAGACGGACAACCGATTGGATCAACACCTTTTTAGCGCAATACCAGCAAGGCGGCATGCTACCGGTATGGGAGTTAAGTGGCAACGAAACATTTTGCATGATCGGTTATCATTCTGTACCTGTCATTGTGGATGCATACCAGAAAGGTATCCGCGGGTTTGATGCGCAACTGGCATTGAAAGCCATGACGGATTATGCTGAAAGCGATCGGTTCGGATTGAAGCAATATGAAAGCATTGGATTTGTAAGCAACGACAATGATCATGAAAGCGCATCCAAAACCGTGGAATATGCTTATGATGACTGGTGCATTGCACAACTGGCAAATTGGTTGGGAAATAAAGAACTGCATGATAAGTATAGGCTCCGTTCGCAAAATTATAAAAACTTGTTTGACCCTTCGTCCATGCATATACGCGGAAAAGTGCAGGGCTTCTGGTTCTCGCCTTTTGATGCAACCGAAGTGAATAATTTTTTCACCGAAGGAAATGCATGGCATTATTCATTTTCCGCGCAGCAGGACATTGATGGACTTATAAAATTGTATGGTGGCAAAGAAAATTTTGCGCAAAAGCTGGAAGAATTATTTACAACAACCGCTTCGCTTAGTGGCCGCGACCAGGTTGATGTTACCGGTTTAATCGGGCAGTATGCACATGGCAATGAACCCAGCCATCACATGGCCTACCTTTTCAATTATGCCGGGCAACCCTGGCGTACGCAGGAGTTGGTATACCAGATATGCTCGGAATTTTATCCCAATAATCCCGATGGATTAATTGGCAATGAAGACTGTGGGCAGATGAGTGCATGGTATATATTAAGCGCCATGGGCTTTTACCCCGTTACGCCGGGCAGCGGCGTGTATGCATTGGGATCGCCGTTGTTTGATGAAGTAATAATTCACCTGGAGAACGGGAAAATATTTACCGTAAAAGCATCAAACAGAACACCTGAAAATTTTTATGTGAACAGTGTTTTGTTAAATGGTAAATCGCATGCAGGTAATTTCATTCAACATGCCGCCCTGGAAAACGGTGGTGAATTGTTTTTTGAAATGAGGCATAAACCCAATAAATCAAGAGGCACCAAAGAAAATGAAATTTTAGTAACAAGTGTTGATGATGAAAATTTTATGGCGGTCCCTTTCTTTGAAATGAAAACTAATAAATTTAAAACCACACTGCCGGTAGTCATGAAAAGTTTGGATAAGTACGCGGCTATCTTTTACCGTGTAGAAGAAAAAGATAAAAAGTCCAAAGGCTTCATTCGATATTCCAAACCTTTTGTGGTGAATAAAACTTCTGATGTACATTTTTATGCGGAAAAGAATGATGTAAAAAGTGCAGTGGTTAAACAAACATTTTATAAAGTGCCCTCGGACAGAACCATTAATGTTATAAGCGAAGTGCACCCGATGTACACGGCCGGAGGCAAAGACGCGTTGATTGATGGCATTGTGGGATCCACCAATTGGAAAACAGGTGAATGGCAAAGTTATTTTGCCAAAGATTTTGAAGCGGTGATTGACCTGCAAAAAGTTCGTCCTGTTAATTATGTTGGTGTGCATGTGTTGCAGGATGTAAGTCCCTGGATCGTTTATCCGGGAAAAGTAGTTTTTGAGATCAGCAATGATGGAAAAATTTACAGGCCGTTAACGATTGTGAAGAACAGTATATCAATGGATGAAAAAGGCCCTGCTGTGCAGGAGTTAGGGATGCAGGTAAAAGCAACTGGAAGATATATCAGGGTGAAAGCAAAAACAGGTGGCAACTTACCTGCATGGCATGAAAGCGCCGGCCAGCCCACGCATATTTTTATTGATGAAGTGATGGTGGAGTAAGATAAAAAGCCGCAAATTTTGTTCGCGGCTTTTTTATTATCTACACAATATGTTTATGTAATCATGCTTTAATCTATTGGATTATAAACTTCAGTAACTGTAACAGCCACCATTTGTGAAGAATTAAAAAATAGAAAGTATCCTATAATTTCAAAAAAATTACTAATACAAAATGATGAGAATTGGGGGCATGGCAATACGAATGAGTATCCGCCGAGCAACGGCTTTCGTCCTCCATACATTTCCCCTTTTTAAGAGAAGATAATTCCATTGTAATTATTTCAGGCGGTGCAATCATCCTGAGCTATGGAAATAAATCAAGTTTACATTATATGCTCTTTGGATAGTTTTATTGAAAACAGGGTGAATGAAAAATTAAAGTTGAATGTTTTCAGTATTGTACAGGAACTATTAAATGAAGAAATATTCCTATACATTTAAATACTTTAAAGTTTTTTTTTAACCAAGTTGAAAAGAGTCTGAATTACCAACTCAATACTACTTTTTGTTTTAAATATTTATTTGTAGAAGAGGGTATAATGGTTTTAATCTTGTATATATTTTCTTTTTTGCTTATCATTTCTCCATTCTCAATAGACTTAATTTTAAAATTTGAATAAATTTCTATTTCATAATGTTCTCCTGATAATCCCTCTACAATAACAGTAAGATCATTTTTATTTAATTCCTGATTAATAATTTTAAGACCTCTATTTATATCACCTGGTTTTGGCTCATTTGTAATTGCTAAAGCTCCTATACCACCTTCATGATGTATTTCAATAATACATTTATCACTTAAATTAATTTCTGCTATAGATACTTCAACACTTTCAATTTTATTTATTACTGAAAATTTTATTTCTTCCTTATTAACTAAAACTTTTTGAATAGTAGTACCAACAGGCAGAGATGGAAATAACAATAAGCTACATCTATTTTTTGTTACATTAACAAATTGAAAGGTAGTGGATGCCGTAGTACGATTCATTGTGAAGTTTATTTTATGATTGCCAAAACGTACTTGCTTAACTTCTACCTTATCCCAATTCCAGGGAAATCTGGGTGATAATGTAATTTGATTAGAAAGTGCATCAGGCGAATAACCTATCATTCCTTCAAATATTGGTTGTAGTATCATAGTTTCAGACCAACCCTGTTGACTGCATACACCAGCAGGATTATAAACTATGCCATTTAAAGTCTCTTCGGCACTGCCAAGCCCAAAATTTTTGTAAAGCATCAAATTGTCCATTATATGACTATAGCCGCTTACATAAGCGCCTGTCTTATATTTAGCAAGGGAAGCAAAACCACTGAATAATGGCCATACCATACCAGCATGGTACGCTTTGGGATTAAAGTTCTTGCTTTCTTCGGGTATGATCCTTACACCCCAATCTGTTGAGTAACCGTTACCGGAAAATGAATTAGTAGTTTTCAATGCTTTTACTGAGTAACCCCCCGGCTAACTACATCTTTTATTGTTCAATGCCGTCTGATAAATTTGCTGGAAAAATAACCATGCAAAAAACCGATAACAAAAAAGCAATGTTTAAACTCATAGAACAATGGAAAGAAAG
>JACCYQ010000115.1 GCA_013696395.1 Chitinophagaceae bacterium | reverse complement strand
GTTCTCGTAACTTAAATGCATCATTGTATGCCCCATATCAGTCAGCCGCAAGATACCGCCTGGCATTTCTTTAATATAAATTTGATAGGGATCGCCATCCGCAAAATAGAATGGCGTTTCTATGGCAACCAGTTTTCCATTCTTAGGCCGTAATGTAACTTCAGCACATAATAAAGAACAGAGTGTTTCCTGGAGTTTATTTAAATCTAAATTCATTATTCAAATAATTTTTGTTGATTAACACTGTCCTTATTTGTTTGAATGCCTGATATTTTACAATCGATTACCAAACAATGCAATGCTCCATCAAGTGTATTGTATCTTTTTGTTGCCTCTGCAAAACCTTCCGGTTTTTTTATTGGTTTTTATATACTTTTCGGTCGCTAAATGAATATGGCAGTTATAGCCAACCCTTGTTTTTTCAAGATGGTTTGGATGGTCGTGACTGGGACCATTATATCGTTTTAAAGTTAAGACCTCTCCGCTCGGCGAAACCCAACTTATTCCACACGAGAAGTCATCTTCCATACCCTCTCTTAAATTTTGTCTTTTATACACTTCAAATATATGTCCGGAATCATCAGTTGCAGTAACTTTATAGTTAACCTGTTCATGACCATCCTTATTTTTACTTCTTGCCTGTGGATTATTCAATCGCTTAGGACAATTCAGCAAATCTGCTATTTTATTATCGGTTAAACTTTCAAATGCCATACCCCCAAATTTAAAGTCTTATAATTTTTAAACTCTCAATCCCACGTGCATCAATAATCTTAACGGCTACATTCTTTCCTGGTATAAATGGCAAAGAAACTGTTCCGCCAAAGGCTTCAATTTTTTCTTCATCAATTTCGGCTTTCAGGTTTTTGGCTAAGGTTGCCCAACCTTCTTTGGCACCTGCCATAGGAAAAAATACTTGCGAAGGAAATAAACTTCTTCCATCATAGTCATGGTCAAGCATCCACATGGCAATGTCAGCTTTGCCCCCACTATCAACCGTTCCGGTTTTTGGATTGTAATAGTCGAAGCCATGCACTTCCACTGTGTATTTGCCTTTATTGTCTCCTGTTTTGATTTCTTTTATTTGAACATCGGGTTGCCCGATCAGCCAAAAGCTTTCATTGCTGCTTCGTTTCTTTTTTAAATCATCAGTCAACAAGTCGGCATTCATTTGGGCTTCCAGTAAAGTAATGCCTGGCCAGTTGGTTTCTTCAATATCTTTTCTTGCTTCAGGGTCAAAATGAAAGGCACAGAATAATATGATTTCTGGTTTTGGTCTTAGAGTTCTTGCTTCTTCCAAAGCCAATTCCACCATCCGTTGCTCCAATGGTGCATGTTCAGGGCCAAAACAAACTACGACCCGTTTAGGAGTATCTTCTTTAGTTTCTGCCTCCGCCTGTAAAAATCTTGTTCCACTTAAAGGTTCGACTCTTGTAAAGGAAATTGTTTTACCACCTTTCGCCCTTACGCCAGAACGAAGTAATTCGTTTCTCCATTCGTCTTGCCTTAATGTTTCGCCGCTTCTTGAAACTGAAATATCTGCTTCACTAACACTATCCATTTCAATTTCTTCAAAAGATCTGGTAATTGGGGACGGAACTGCTTCAACCGTGAATGGGCCAGTAACTCTAATCTTGCTAGTTTCCTTAATTGGTTGATCGTATATCGAAATTATTTCAGGTGGGGCTCCCTCCCCAAGAATTTTTGGGGTCACCTTTGAAACCGTTTTGTATAAAAAGCCGCTACCGACCCCTTCTTTCGGTTGGGCTAACTTGAAATAATCAAACTGTGCGGTCATCAATCTTTGTTTTGCGAGTGTGAGCGCAACTCTTGATGTATCGCATGTAATCCATCTCCTCCCAAACTGTTCAGCCACATTTGCTGTAGTGCCACTGCCGCACGTAATGTCCATAACAAGGTCTCCAGGGTCTGTTGTCATTAACATGCACCGTAAAATAGGCGTCTCCGCAGTTTGAACAACATAAGTTTTATTGCTTTCATACATTTGAGACTGCCATAAATTGTTGATGCGTCTTCCTGGTACTTCTTCTTCATATTTCTTCCACATTAGTGATGACTGCCCTTCAGCAGCATCTAACCTGTCTAAATCTGCCATTTTATCCATGGCGTTAAATGAAACGGACCAATGTCGACCCCTAGCACAGGGAAAAATTCGTCCATTCCAAGAATATGGTTCTGATCTTCCTGTAGTGGAATGACCTTGAGAATCAAGTCCCGTTCTCCGATAAATCCGGCTTCCATTTGGCAAATTCTTATTTGGGTCAAATCGCTCTTCGTTTGTAGGTTGACGATTCGTTCCATCTTGCAATTCTATCATTACATAGGATGAAAAAAAATCGATAAGCTCCTTTCGAGAAAGCAATTCGTAAAGCTGTCTGTATTTACTTTGTGTTTTATCTTTAGCATACCACAATATGTAATCTGCAACCTGTGGAAGTGTGTTTGTAGAACTACCACTAGTTGTTGCAAACGAAATAGTAGCAACACGATTATCTGCACCAAAAACTTCATCAAGCACCACACTGACTTTATGCACGTTTTCATCACCTATCTGAACAAACATGCTTCCTGATTCGTGTAATAGTTGCTTAGCCAATAATAATCGATCACGCAAATAAGTAAAGTAAGAATGTATCCCTAGCTCCCAAGTATCTCTGAATGCCTTAATCATTTCGGGCTCTGTTGTCAAATCCTCATCCTTCTCATCTACATTTCTCTTATTAACAAAAGGTTGAAAATTGCTGCTATATTTAATCCCAAAAGGTGGATCAAAAAACATCATCTGCACTTTACCTCCCATTCCTTCTTTTTCCAAAAGGCTGTTCATCACTAAAAGGCTGTCGCCTGCAATCAGTCGGTTACTCCAGTTTTCTTTGTGTTTGTAAAATTCAATGGCTTCACGCAATGGTTTCCTTTGTTCTTCAAACAAACTCATTTGCGTGGGTGCTTCTTCTTCCTTCTTTACAGTTTCAATGATGCGTCTTGGGTCTATGCGTTCATGCACATGCAGGCTCACAGTCGGCACATCAAAACTCGTACGTTCCGCTTTACCTGCCCATTGCAGTTGTGGGTCAAGGTGTGGGTCGTATTTGTAGGTTTTCTTTTTATAGCCACCGTTGTCTGTGTGTGCATCAACAAGACCAACTGGTGGGTTATTTACCCTTTGTTTGTCTTTATGCTCGTACTGTTCAATAGGCTTTTTTGAAGTTGCAGTTTTTTTAGCTTTGGCCATAAGTGAAAATGCTATGATAATTAAGGTTGTAAGATAAAGAAAATAGAAGCTGTTCTGTATATATGCCGCCACAGTTTTGCTGCTAATGCATTTCAGATTGAAGTTTATAATGCAAGACTTTCGGGTAGAAAATAATTTTATTAAATGGTTGTGTAAAATTTTAGAGTATCACTACTTCTAAATTCAAAATAGCTATATGTTCCATCTTCGTTCACTAAATGCGAGACATGAAATCTTTTCCCGTCGCTATTCTTCGTATCATATACTATAATTCCATCTTTTTTATTCTCATCTCTGTTGATGATTGTAAATTGGTCAACTATCTTGTTTTCTTTTGTTGTAATTATAAGTTCCTTGTCTGAAATTTTGATTAAATAATCAACGGCAATTTCAGTTTTTGAGTTGTTGTCAACTTTTGCTTTTTGAGTCTCGAAATTAAATGCTGCAATATAAAGTTGTTCGTGTTTGACCCTTGTGACCTTAACGCCTGAATCAGAATTTGGTTTTTGCATTTCAATATTCTTCACAACTGGCTTTTTGTCAGAGTTGTCGCAAGCAAATAAAAATGCAGCTAAAAAAATCAAAAGTATAATTGTATTTTTCATTGTATCGTTTTGACGCAGTTAGAAGGTTTTCACAAAATTGCCACCACATATGTAACTCCGCTAATATACCACTTCTCATTGTGAGTTCTCAACATCCACTTAAACAAAAAAATGCGGATTATTAGAAATCAGCACTGATACAAGCAGGTTAGTTTCAATCATCCTCGGTCTGCCCGGGATCTTGCCGTTTGATTATTAGAATTAATAGGTATTCTGCATGTAGACCCGGGCGGACCCAACAAAAATTCCTTGAGTTTATATGTTTGTTACATTTACAGGCGAAGGGAGAGCCTGTATTTTTTCGTGAGGCTTACCAGTAAGTAAAACCTTGTTGAAGTTTTATATGAAACAATTGATCATTGGTGGCCTTGTTTTGTTTTTGACAGCCTGCAGTAGTGGAGAAAAAATTTACCTGCCACGTACCCCGGATACAAAAAAGATGGGAGGCAAAAGATTTTTCGAAACAGTTGCTTCATGGGGATGGAGACAAAGAGACTCCCTGGCTGTAAAGGAAATATTGGCTGGTAATATTCCCGACTTCTTTAGAAAATTTATACCGGTTAGTACCAGTATAAAAGATAGCACCGGGAAACTGTACCGGGTAGTTTTTTATGTTTCCCCTGATTATATTTCAATAGGCAGTAACAAGGATTTTGCAAGAATACCATTAACGCCTATGGCGGCACAACAAATTGCAGATAGTCTTAATTGTTTCCTGCCCACAAAAAAAATGGTGGATATCATTTATGAACAGGCCAAAGTTAAGCTGGCACCCATTCCCATGTTTGCCTACCGGGACAGTAGTGTAATTATGTGGCAGCATCATTTAATGATAGAAGGCCAGCGGCAGGGCCGCAAAGGATTAATTGCCGGCATAAAAAAAGATGTGGTTATCTCCCCATCAATGTTGAAGGATTCAAAACAGGATCGGGTGGCCATTTATGGATGGCACCTCCTGAACGGCACCCCCATTCAGCCCTTGTATTCCGGGCATGTGAACTGGTATGCAGATTATAGCCATGGAGCCAGGTTGGTATACCGTAAAATAAAAATTAACGGGAGGGAAATGGATTATACTTCTGTAATGACACACCCGATCTATTACAAACTGCTTAGCGATGAGGACATGGGCCTGTTCAGGTATCCTTATTAAGAGCCAGTATTAATTTCTGTCCACCCGGGGTCTTGCAATTTGATTATTACAAATAATAAGTATACTGCATGCAGACCCCGGTAATTAAACTGATAAAAATAATTTGTTAATGAATGAAAGAATATAGTTTAGAATATCACGGGGTCTGTCGGTTATATTTTCCATATGGAAGGTTACAATGGCAAGACCCCGGGCGGACTTTACTTTATTAATAAACTCTCTAATTATATTTGCCACTGATATATTCAATCAATTTTTCATCGCTCATCTTATTAGAGGTACTT
>JACCYQ010000092.1 GCA_013696395.1 Chitinophagaceae bacterium | reverse complement strand
AAAAAAAAGCAGCGAAAAATCCCACTGCCATTTATTTAAAAACATTGTCTTTGCTTATTCATTAAAAAGGTTAGGATAATCAGTTATAATTCCATCCACACCCATAGACTTTAGTTGTTCTATTTCCTGGATGCTATTTACTGTCCAGGGAATAATTCGAATATTCTTTTGGTGGCATTTATCTACCAGCTCATTTGTTACAAGGCTAAAATGAGGGCTATAAACTTCCGGTTCAAAACCCAGTTCATTTAATTGCTCTTCCAATGATCTTTTATCTGTACCCAATATTAATAAAGATGTTTGCACACGAGGGTATTTATGATGCAGGTATTGTAAGGGACGAATGTCGAATGATTGGATAATGGTTTTTTCAAGCGTTCCTAAATCCTGCAAAGTTTGGATAACCAGGTCTGTAAATTTTTCAATACCAGGATGTGCCAGGCTATCCGTTTCCATTTTCGATTTGATCTCTATATTATATTGAACAGGATTGTTTTTTTCTTCAGCGTACTCTTCGGCAGCTATAACCAGGTCTCTTAATAATGGCTTATAAACGGAGATTCTTGCCTGTTGTTGAAAATCAGGATGTGACTTTGATCCCACATCATATTTGCGGATACTATCATAATCCATATGATATAATAATAATTCCGAAGCCTCTTCCTTACTTAATATTTTACCTGAGGGAGTTGTAGTAATATGGTGGTGAAAGAATGGGTCATGCGATACAACAACCTGGCTGTCTTTTGAAATTACTACATCCAGCTCCAGTGTGGTGACCCCTTCATCAATAGCCCTAAGCATAGCAGGAATTGTATTTTCAGGCATTAGTCCACGACTGCCCCTATGACCTTGCTTATCAAATTTACCAAGGGGCTGCCGTTCTGTTGTAACCTCTGTGTTTTTACAAGAAGCCATTAAACCCGCAGCAATTAATATGTAAATCGGGAATTTCATAATTTTCATTTCAGGTATTTACCGTTTATTAATATTGAAGCCCATTTTTTATAGCCATCAGCGTTCAGGTGAAGACCATCATAAGTATATTTTTTATCCAGTTTATTTTCCTTATTTAGAAAATGCGGATGCAGGTCAATCAGATGGATGTTTTCAATAAGTACCAGTTGTTTTAATAATGAGTTAACAGTATGGATATGATCATCTTTATTAAACTGGTGCCTGTCTTTAAATTCATTATTTACAGGTAATATTGTTTGAAAAAAGATTTCCGTACGTGGTGATTCAATTTTTATTTGCCGGATGATACGACGGTAATTATCAACAATAATGTCATCCGGAATTCCGCGGGCAATGTCATTAATACCTATCAGGATGAATACTTTCCGGGGGTTTCCTTCAGTTATTTCACGCAACCTTTCAATAACACCAAAACTTATATCACCGGAAATGCCCCGGTTACGAACTCTTTTATGCTGCAACAGTTCCTGCCATTCAGTTCCCAATGAAATACTGTTACCCAAAAAAATAATATCTTTTTTATGGTTTGGATAACTATTAAAATGACCAACCCTCACTGAATAACTGCCCGGTCTGTAAGTGCTGTCCCACGAAGAATTTTGTGCAAATAATACGGAGTTTATCAAAGCAAATAAGGTTACTAAAAAAAATTTCATAATTATTATAGGTTCCGGGTTGATGTATACTCTTTACCAAAACGGTCGGTAGCCGTTATGGTTATCTGGTTTGCAGATGCCGGCACTATAGTTTTAAAAAGATGATTCGTTTTTCTGGGTTCCGCGAAACCCCTTGGATTTGGAAGATCAGGACCTAACATGGTAGCATAAGCGACAGGATCATATCCTTCAATTTGTTCTAAAGATCCCATTTGTACCCCATCAATCGCATAGGTTGCTTTCCAGGCAGAGTCAAAATTCCAGATATTCACCAACACCTCTTTTGTGTTATCCGCCAGTTTACTCGTATATATGCTAAACTGGTAGTCGATGGTTTCACCCACTGATTTATATTGCCAGCTCAGTTCATTCCCCTTTACTGTGTAAACGCCATATCCTGAAGGTGTGCCATCTCCGCATATTTTACCTGTCCACCATGCTCCGCAAACTGTTCCATGATTATGTTCATACATATTATTATTCTCCGCGTTTACATTGTAATGGGTATGCCCTGACATAATGTGTACGTTTCGATCCTTAATGAGCGCATATAGGTCACTGTTATTTTTTACGCCGCTATGGACCGGAATGTGCAGGCAAATTATGATGAGGTGGTCAACCGGCACAAATGAAAGATCTTTCTGCAACCAGTCAAGTTGGGCCTGAGTGATATAACCATCATAATCCCGTTCTGTACCCAGGTAACGCACATCATCCAATACAATATAATGAGCCTTGCCCCTGTTAAAGGAATACCAGGTGGGTCCATAGGTCAGGTGAAAAGTATCATCGCTTGTTTCATCACCGCCTTTTCTATAATCCATATCATGATTACCCAGGCATTGAAAAAAAGGAATACCCATTTCTTTTACAGCCAAATTGTAATCAGCAAAATATTCAAGTTCATCCCAAACGATGTCCCCTACTGTAATACCATGTAATAATGCATCAGGACCGGCATCAGCCACCCATTGTTTTACATCGGGAACTGATTGGGTCATCATTTTTTCAACATCTGACTTATTTTTTACCTGTGGATCTGCCCAGATGACAAACTGGTGATCAAGGTCGTTTTTACCCAGAGGTACAAGATTAAAATCAACTTCTCTAGTATCACTAACGCTGCTGAGCAACTGATAATGGCGGGCAATGTTTTCCTCGTTTTTAAAGGCAAAACCTGATGGAGTGGAAATAAAAACACTTACGGCTTCGGGATGTTGCTCAAATTCATATTTACCTTTTGCATCAGTAATAACTACATTGTAACCATCACTGATCACCACACCGGGAACACCGGTTCCCCCAGATTTTACAAAGCCTTTTAGTTTTTTTGTTTGGCTCGTAGCCAACTTTTCAGGGTGGCAAGCGGTGAATATAATTCCACCGGTTAACCAGGTCAGGTTTTGAATAAATTTTCTTCTGATCATTGGTGAAAATGCATTTAAAAGAAAATGATTTATTTAATAACTCAGGGAATAAAAATCAAATTATTCCCTGAGTTTGTTTAGTGTTCTTGTACTTACTTAGCTCACTTTATTTTTCCCACCACACTTTGGTATTGAAATCATCAGTACCTAACCATCCAATGGCTTCCTGGTAGTTTTCAGGATTATTAGTTCGCACTTCAATAGGGTAAAAGAACCTGACAGGCATCTGTTGGTTATTTTCCATACCTGCTGCTTTGGGAAGAACCGGAAAACCGGTACGGCGGTATTCAAACCATTGCTGGTAGTCCACAAAGTACAATGCATAATATTTTTGCAAAATGATACGCTCCAGCGTTCCATCATATGCTGCGGCAGGATTATCAAAATAATCTGCAGGCATATCAATACCCCATTGCTCGATGGCTGCTTTTACCCCTTTATTATAAGCTGCTTCAGCAGCCACGTCATCGCTCTCGTGCCAGGCCAATTCTGCTTTAATGAATTCCACTTCAGCATATGTAAGTATAGGAATAATCATAGGTGCAGTCACCAATTCATTATTTACATTAGAAGGGATGTAATCAAACTGGTTTTCGCTACCGGCATAGCCACTTGGAATGCCTTCATACCCAATTACGGTGTTGCCTGTTTTATCCCTGGCTTCTGTATTAAAAATTTGCAAACGTGGATCATTAAACGCATTCAGATTGTCTGTAAAAAATTTACCGGCAGCCCGAAACAATCCAAAGTCAATGGAACGACCCCATGGAGAAACCATTGGAGTTATTCCATCCAGGCTCAATACCGCGGCATCGGCATTGCTGGTAAACACCGGATAAGTAGCTGGGTCATCTACCATCGTTCGGATCTTCGCATAGGTGTTTAGGTTAGTTTTTGATAAGCGAAGCAATAAACGCATGTGGAGTGAATTAGTGAATTTTCTCCACTTGGTAATATTATTTGCAAAAAGGATATCAGAGCCGTAATTCATGGGTTTGGAAGCATCATAAAAACTATTTGCAGTTTCAAGATCAGCCAGCAATTTTGCATAAATATCTTCCTGCCTGTCAAAACGAGGTTGAAAAATCTGCTCATCACCACGGGCTGCTTCCGTCATAGGCACCGGGCCAAAGGCATCCGTGAGGTTTGAATAAATCCAGGCATTTAATGTGAGTGCAATAGCAATGTAATTGGAATCCTCAGCTCTTACTGAAGCGGCATACATTTCTTTGACATTAGCTAACCAGCGGTATGAATTATTCCAGGTACTGTTGCCAATATTTTCCGATACCTCATATCGGTGCAGGCCACCCTGGGCACTTGGGAAAGGCAGTGCTACCTGCATCAGGTCAAACGTTATGGCATCAGCACGATCTATACCATGTGCCGCCATTCCATAAATAATCGGATTCAACAACGTTCCGGGGCTAATCTGGTCAATCCGGTTGGGATCTGTATTCAGCTCCACAAAATCTTTTGTACACGATAGCAGCAAGCTGCTTGCAGCAACTGCACCGAAGAGTATTTTGTTAAAGAATTTCATTTTATAATTTTTAATGTTTTTTAATTGAAGCATCGTATATATTTCAGTGCTTAAAATCTCAACGTAACGTTTACTCCCATCGTACGGGTTGAAGGCATTTGCCCCATTTCAACACCTGGCAAAATGGTATTACCATTAAAGGCGGCTGTTTCCGGATCGAAGATTGGGAATTCAGTCCACATTAACAGGTTACGTCCGTACAAGGCAATAGTTACTTGCTGTATAAATGTTCTGTCCAGAATATTTTTTGGTAAAACATATTGCAATCGGGCTTCTCTTAATTTTAAATAAGATGCGTCAAGTGTATTAGATTCAACATTTGCACGACGGTAGTAATCCGTATAGAAAGCAACTGGCAATGCTTGCGTGGTGTTTGGCACATACCTGCCTGAACCATCCAAAACAACACCTTCACCAATAATGAAATTTTCTTCACGTCCAGGCAATGTTGCTTTTAATTTACCCTGCTCCATCATTTTATGATGTGATTGGGAATAGATCAAACCTCCATACTGACCATCTAAGAGAAAACTAAATGAAAAATTCTTGTAGGTGAATTCATTTTGTATACCTCCCTTCCAATCTGCAAAGGCATTACCTATATATTGTATTTCAGAAGGCCTGTCCGGTAAACCATTAGCTCTGTAAACAATTTGACCGTCAGGGGCACGAACAAATCCAAATCCATAAATATCCCCTGTTGTACCTCCTACTCTTGCCTGAATAGTAGCATTACCTCCATATCCAATATCTTGCTTTCCGGTGCTGCCTAATTCTTCTGCCAGTTCCAATACCTCGTTTTCGTTTTTAGACCAATTGATATTCACGTTCCATTTGAAATTCTGGTTATTAATTGGTTTTGCATTCAAAATCAATTCAACACCGCGGTTACGCACTTTGCCTGAATTTAAAATGGCGCTGGTATAACCTGTTGTTGGATCTAACGGAACCCTTACAATCTGGTTTTCAGTTGTGCTGTTGTAATAGGTAAGATCAAAGCCTAAGCGATTTTTAAGGAAACGCATTTCCAGACCAGACTCATAACTGGTTGATATTTCTGGTTTGAGGCTGGCATTGAATAATACCCTGTCAACCGAACCAGAACTTGCGAATTCGCTGGTTCCATAATATTTACTGGTTTGATAAGGATCTGCATCATTCCCACTTTGCGCAGCCGATAATCTCAATTTAGCATATGAAATAGCACTTGGTAATTTGAAGATATCGCTCAATATAAAGCTTGCATTAGCAGAAGGGTAAAAGAATGACCAGCTTTGTTCCGGTAAGGTACTGGACCAGTCGTTACGGGCTGTCAAGTCTAAAAAGATTTTATCCTGGTAGCTTACAGCGGCCAAACCATATATGCTGTTTACCTTATAGTTTCTATCATATACATTCATTGTAGGATTTGCCAGTCCATTGGTTAATTTATATACAGCCGGAATTACCAGGCCTTCTATATAACCATCAATGCGATTATACTTATGATTCATGGCATTGGCGCCGACAGATGCAGAGAAATTAATATCGCTTGTGAAATCATCCTTGTAGGTAAACAAGAAATCGCTGTTCATTTCGTAATTAGTGATGGCCTGTTCCTTATAATAACCTCTTTGGAAATTAGCAGTACTGAAAGGACGCCTTTGCTGGCGGTCTTCATTCATCAAATTTAATCCCGAACGAAGCATCAGGTTGAACTTATCAGAAAATTCATATGTAGCTGAAGCACTTCCTACAATGGAATTATTCTGGTAAGAATTAGTCATTTCATGAGCTATCAGGAATGGATTATCTATAAAAGAACTGAAAGGATGTATCTGGTCAATTTGCTCCAGTCCATTTTTCCACCTATCACGATACCAGTCCAAATCCACATTCGGATTCTGGAAGATCATGAAATAGGCAATCGACTGGTTGCTGTAACCGGTGGATGGCACATTATCACTTGACTTATTGGTATAACTTACTTTGGTGTTGATCCTTAACCTTTCAGAAATTTGGTAATTTAAACTGGTTTGCGCAGTGATCCTTTCAAAGCCTGTATTAGGCATTATCCATTCATTCTTTGAATGTGTTATAGAGAATCTTGCAGACCCTTTGTCATTTCCACCTTCGAGTGACACGTTATTGGTAATGGTACTACCCGTTCTGAAAAAATCTTTTATATTATTTTCATAAGGTCTCCATAAAGTGCGCTCCAAACCACGGGCCTGTAATACCGGGTCGTATTGATAATACATTTGGCCATCGAATTTTGGACCATAAGCACTACTGGTTCCGCTGGTACTGGCACCATCTTCTGTGGCACCATATGAATAATATTTTTCACCGGCCGAATTTAATGCCCTGCCCGTTCCCTGACCATATTCATGTTGATAATCGGGCCATTGAAGCACGTTATCAAAACTTATATTGCTGTTAACGGTTACTCCGATCCCCCTGGTTTTGCGTCCGGATTTGGTAGTAATGATCAAAGCACCATTACCTGCACGGCTACCGTATAAAGCAGTTGCCCCTGGTCCTTTCAAAACTGTGATACTCTCAATATCATCAGGGTTAATATCTGCAATTCCATTACCGAAATCAATCGGCAGGTCGTTACCTGAACCTGCTCCATAAGCATTGTTAACACCCGACGAACTGATTACCCGATTATTCATCGGTACACCATCAACCACGATCAATGCATTATTGTTATTTGGATTTAATGAGATATCACCTCTTAAAGTAATCCTCGTAGAATTAACAGGACCAGTTCCTGCAGACAATAATTGAAGACCGGCCACTTTTCCTGAAAGTGCACTGGACCAGTTATTGGACCGTGCATCATTCAACTCATCGCTGTTAATCTGCTGTGCAGAATATCCCAATGCTTTTTGCTGGCGGGTGATACCTAAAGCTGTAACAACTACACCCTGCATTTCAATGGCATCAGCACCTAAATTAAAATTAAGCGTTCCTGATGTTCCTACAACCTGCTCCATGGGTGCAAAACCAATAATCGAAACGACAAGGGTTTCGTTGGTACTGGCCATAATACTGAATTCTCCCCTTTCATTTGAGGTTGTGCCACGATCCGTTCCTTTAACCTGCACACTGGCATTAGGTACCGGGGATCCATCGTTGGCATTCGTAATGATCCCACTTATATTCCTTTGTTGTGCCGAAACAATGGATGTTGCCATTACCAGCAACATGCCCAGTATCAGGCGCCTGGCTGCAATCCATTCTGGTGCAGCATTAATTAAGCTACTCATAATTGTTTGTGTTTATGTTATTGTTTAATTGGTCTTTTTCTCTTTTAAGTGTAAAGGATATAAAAAGGATGGACAATAAACAGGCAGCGATCAATACATAAAAACCACCATCCCATCCCCATGCATCTACAATATATCCCATAGCAATATTGGCAAACAAAGCACCACCCAGGTAACCGAACAGACCGGTTAAACCGGCTGCAGTTCCGGCTGCTTTTTTAGGCACCAGGTCCAGGGCGTGAACACCGATCAACATAACTGGTCCGTATATTAAAAATCCTATCACGATCAATGCTATATTATCAATTAAAGGCTGTCCCGGAGGATTTAACCAGTAAACCAGTACGGCCACTAAAACCAGCAGCATAAAAATTATGGTTGCCGGGGCCCTGCGACCTTTGAATACTTTGTCACTTATCCACCCGCATAGTAATGTTCCTGGAATGCCTGCATATTCATAAGCGAAATATGCCCATCCGCTTTCATTAACGGAAAAACCTTTTGCTTCCTGTAAATAAGTTGGTGCCCAATCCAGTACGCCATATCGCACCAAATATATAAAGGCATTGGCAAAGGCGATATACCACAACAACCTGTTAACCAAAACATAATCTAAGAAAATCTGTTTGGCCGATAACTCTTTTTCTAATTCCTGATTATATCTGGCGGGTACATCTTTTTTATATTCTTCAATAGGTGGCAATGAACAGGATTGTGGTGTATCCCGAATCAATAAAAAGGCTATGAATGCAATACCGAGTGCAATCATTCCCGGGAAATAAAACTTACTTTCCCAGACACCAAAAAGGGCTAATCCTGCAATAGATAAAGGACCAATTAAGCCGCCTCCAACATTATGAGCTACATTCCAGATGGCCATCTTCGTTCCTCTTTCTCTTACGGAAAACCAATGCACCATTACCCTTCCACAGGCGGGCCATCCCATTCCCTGGAACCATCCATTAACAAATAATAAAGAGAACATGATGGCGATGGAACCGGTTGCAAAAGGAAATACACCCATAACAATCATTGTTATGGCAGAAAGCGTTAAACCTAATGATAAGAAAACACGGGCATTGCTCCTGTCAGAAAAGTTGCCCATTACAAATTTGCTTATCCCATAGGCAATGGAAACGCCTGATAAAGCTAATCCCAATTGACCCTTTGAATATCCCTGCTCTATCAAGTCAGGCATTGCCATAGAAAAATTTTTCCTCACCAGGTAATAACCTGCATAACCTATAAATATGCCCAAGAATACCTGTAGACGTAACCGCTTATAATGCGGGTCTATTTCAGCTTCCGGCAAAATCGGTTTATGCGCAGGGGGTTTCAGAAAAAAATATGGCATAGGCAATCCTTAAATTTATAAGGGGTTTAGTTCTTTATTAAAATATAATGACTGGCCAGATCATTGAATTTTTTTATCTGGTCATCGATCCATTCCTGGTTTTTATTTAATTCAATAGCCATAATTTTCGCCACAGCAGGGGCTATTCTAACACTTTCTGCAGCGTCAAGAAATAATGCTCTTGTACGGCGCGACAAGACATCTTCCACATTCAGGGCCATTTCATTTTTTACAGCCCAAACAACCTGCAAAGGGTGAATTTTTAGTTTTTCACTGATCCATTTGCCAGCAGTGCCGTTCATTTGTAACTTTATTTCAACAGCATCGCTTCCATAAAAATAAAGCGGGTCTTCCCAGTTCATTTGTTCCTGGGATCCATGTATAGGCAGGTTTTCAGTAGCGGTTAGTGTAGGCTTCCAATTCAATTTTTTTTCTATTACACCGATCATATCTTCACCCATTTTTCTAAAAGTGGTCCACTTTCCGCCAAGTATCGTAAAGAGGTTAGAAGGTGATACAATGATCTTATGACTCCGGGATATTTCTTTGGTCTTTTGCTCATTCCCCTGTGGTGCTGCTAAGGGACGTAAGCCCGCAAAAACACTAAGAACATCATTTCGGGTAGGCGTTTCCGTTAAAAAGGCGGCGGCCGTTTCTAAAATAAACCTGATCTCATTTTCCAGGGCAACCGGCTCCAGGGAGGCATGGTCTACAGGTGTATCCGTGGTTCCTAAAACAACTTTACCATGCCACGGAACTGCAAATAATACCCGGCCATCGCTGGTTTCAGGGATCATCATAGCATGATCTGAGGGATAAAATTTTTTATCGAGTACCACATGAACCCCCTGGCTTACACAGATGGTTTTGGCACTCCCGGGTTTGTCCATCTGCAAAATTTCATCTACAAATACCCCTGTAGCATTTACTACAGCCTTAGCATTAAAAACAAAATCCTGGTCAGTTTCCGTATCCTGTGCTTTTACACCACAGACCTGGTTTCTATCATCTTTTAAAAGCCCGGTAACTTTAATGTAATTGAGCGCAAAACCTTTTTGTTCCCAAATACTTTGAACCAGGTTTATCGCCAGCCGCGTATCATCAAATTGTCCGTCATGGTATAAAACGCCGCCGATCAAACCTTCTTTTTTTATGCCGGGCATTTTTTCTATGGTTTCTCTGCGGGAAGTAAACTCTGAAGCACCCATACTTAATTTACCAGATATCCAGTCATAGCATTTTAATCCTATAAAATATTTCCATTTATCCCAAACAGAGTAAATGGGTATTATGAAAGTTTGATTTTTTACAAGATGGGGGGCATTCCGATAAAGAAGCCCCCGCTCAATACTGGCTTCCCTTACCAGTTTAACATCTCCCTGGGCCAGGTAGCGTACCCCTCCATGAACCAACTTTGTGCTTCTGCTTGAAGTACCTTTAGCAAAATCAGCCTGCTCCAGCAATAAGGTTTTATAACCTCTTGCTGAAGCATCCAATGCGATTCCGAGACCTGTGGCACCGCCACCTATTATTACCAGGTCCCAAATGCCGGTAAAGGATTTTACCTTGTTGAGAAGGTAAGATCGATCGTAATTGATTTTTGGCAGTTCATTTTGCATTTCTTATGATTATTTTCTATTGTAGAGAAAAAGAAAGCAAATCGAAACTAAGCAAAATAAAACGAAACCCCAAATTTACTTAAACCTTTGAATAACAAATATCTTGAAAGTGTTAGTTTCGTATATTTATTATTATTTCAGATTTACTTAATGAACATAGCAACTTTACATATTTAAATTATGAACCAAACGGCAAGGCATAAATTTATACTCGAGAGGCTGAAAGTAGAAGGTGGCGTAAAAGTGGTTGATTTATGTAAAAAGCTAAATGTCTCATCCGTAACCATTCGTAAGGATCTGAAACTATTAGAAGACAAAAAGCTTATTTTCAGAACGCATGGCGGAGGCACTTTGTCTAATCCTTATACGGTTGATAAACATGTTAATGAAAAAGAAAAGATACAGGCTAATGAAAAGTCCCGGATAGGAAAAATAGCCGCCTCTCTGGTACAGCCTAATGATTGCATCATTATTGCTTCGGGAACCACGGTTCTGTCATTAGCTAAGATCCTGAAACCAAAGGGGACCCTGACTGTTATCACTGCGGCATTGAATGTGGCCTTTGAACTAAGTACCAACCCGGATATTGAAGTGATCATGTTAGGGGGTGTTTTAAGAAAAAATTCAACTTCCGTAACCGGGCATTACGCGGAGAAGATCCTTGATGATTTCTCGAGCAGTAAATTATTTTTAGGTGTTGATGGCATTGATATAGAGTTTGGACTTTCGACCACCAATGTATTGGAAGCTCAATTGAACCGAAAGATGATAGAAACAGCACAAAAAACGATTGTATTAGCTGACAGCACAAAATTTGGGAAACGCGGATTTGGTAAGATCTGTGGATTAGAAGACATTGAACAGGTAATCACTGATAATGGTATTTCTCAACACTCAAAGGAAAAATTAATCAGTATGGGTATTGAAGTAACGATTGTGTAAAATCCACTTATTTACCGGTGTTACCGAACACCCCCAAATTTTTTACCTATTTCCTTTTCAAATCATCCCGGATAAAAAAATAATCCTACTTTTAAATTCTCAACAAAGCAACATGAAAATCATTGTTCGCAACACTGCCCAGCAGTAATCATTATCATTTACTATAAAAAGGAAGATACTCATCATCCTGATTTTTCAATTTTATACACCTGATTTTCATGTCGCAATCAACTTCTTATTATAAAAGGTTCAATGGCTTAATAACTTTTATACGGCAGGCAATAAAAGGAGAGGACCTCGATTACACGGCCATCCCTATGCGCAAGGCAATTTTTATGCTGGCTATACCCATGGTCCTTGAAATGATTATGGAAAGTGTTTTTGCCATCGTTGATCTTTATTTTGTAGGTCATTTGCCGTATAGCAGCCAGGCAATACAAACCGTGGGATTAACCGAATCAGTATTAACGATCGTTTATTCCCTGGCAATCGGAATAAGTATGGCAGCAACTGCATTAGTAGCCCGAAGAGTAGGTGAAAAAAATAATGATGGGGCAGCAACAGCAGCTATCCACACTGTTTATATTGCTTTGGTTGTGGTAATTATTTTAAGTATTGCCGGTAGTTATTATGCCGCAGATATTTTACGCATAATGGGTGCAGAGAAAGCCACTGTAGAAATTGGCACACCATATACCCGCATTATGATGGCAAGTAGTTCGATAATTATGTTGCTTTTCCTGATCAATGGTATATTCAGAGGTGCCGGCGATGCTTCCATGGCCATGAAAAGCCTCTGGCTGGCAAACATCTGTAACATTATTTTATGCCCGATTCTTATTCGGGGATTGGGTCCAATACCAGCCATGGGATTAACAGGTGCTGCATGGGCAACTACAATTGGACGGGGACTTGGAGTAATTTACCAGGTTTACCATTTAATAAAAGGAGCCGGCGTTATTAAGATATTGAAAAAGCATTTGCGGTTGGAATGGAATATTATCAAATCAGTTTTCAAAATTGCATATCCGGCAACACTTCAATTTGTAATCATGTCCTGCAGTTGGATTTTCCTGGCTAAACTGGTGGCTGATTCCGGAAAAGACATTGCTTCCGCAGGTTATCAAACAGCTTTAAGAATTGTTATGTTTTTTATTTTACCGGCATGGGGACTTAGTAATGCTGCCACCACGCTTGTTGGTCAAAACCTGGGGGCCAAACAACCTGAAAGAGCAGAAAGGGCTGTTATTAAAACAGCCCAATACAATGCTACTTTCATGGCAATAGTCACTTTATTCTTTTTGATTTTTCCAAACCCTATTGTTTCCTTATTTACCAATAATGAACAAGTGAAACAATATGCGGTGGAGGCAATGCGTATTATTAGCTGCGGTTATATCTTTTACGGAATCGGTATGGTTATGGCAAACGCGTTTAATGGTGCGGGTGATACCTGGACACCAACCTGGATAAATCTTGCAGGCTTTTGGTTTTTCCAGATTCCCCTGGCATACTTCTTATCAACAACTCTTCAACTGGGACCTACCGGTGTTTTTATTGCAATCCCTGTAGCAGAAACGGCGATTACTATTACAGCCTTTATATTATTTAAAAAAGGCCGGTGGAAAAAAATGATGATCTGAAATAACCCGTTAACTGCTTTTAAAAGAAATATCTTTATTGCGATTATTTAAATCATGGAAAAATATATAGATCAGAATCGATTAAGGCAGTTTTTTTTCATCCTCATAATTTTGATTTTAGGGGGTATTTTGTTCTGGCAGTTATATTTTTTTTTACCTGCTTTGCTGGGTGCTGTAACCTTGTATGTATTGATGCGTAAATACATGTTCTACCTAACAGAAAAAGAAAAATGGCGCAGAAGCTGGAGTTCCATTTTTTTAATGGTAACATCCGGGGTAATCATTCTTTTGCCCATCGGGTTGTTAATAGAAATGGTATCAACCAAAGTATATTATGCAATAGAAAACTCTGCCCAGATCATTGAATCATTAAAAAAACTCGCCAATGATCTGGAAGAAAAAGTAGGGCAGGACTTTGTAAGTGATGCTAATATTAACCGGCTTGGAACATTTGTTACTCAGAGAATTCCAATGATTCTTGGCGCCACTTTCAACACCGTTGCCACGCTTTTCTTTATGTATTTCCTGTTATACTTTATGTTGATGAATGGACGGGAAATGGAGGAAGATATTTATGAATACACGCCATTGAAAGATGAAAACCTGACATTGCTTCGCAAAGATGTGCAGAATATGGTTGTTTCAAATGCCATTGGAATTCCGGTAATCGCCTTATTACAGGGAGTTGTCGGACTGATCGGTTACCTAATATTAGGCGTTAATGATCCATGGTTTTGGTTTGTAGTTACCTGTATAACTGCTATGATTCCAGTGGTAGGTGCCGCTCTGGCTTATGTGCCTATAGGTATTATATTTCTGGCAAATTCCCAAATATGGCAGGGAGTGGTCATGTTATTATATGGATTTATTATTATTGGTACGGTTGATAATATTTTCAGGTTTGCATTACAACGGAAAATCGGGAATATTCACCCGCTTATTACGATTTTCGGTGTCATCATTGGTATTCAACTCTTTGGTTTCATAGGACTTATTTTTGGTCCATTACTTATTTCTCTTTTTATGGTATTGCTGAAGATCTATTCTAATGAATTTGTGGTTAAAAAAAGACAGGTAAATACCAGCATAGAAAATTAAAAATAGGGTTATTACTGATGAGGTTACTTCTTTTATATCGTACTTATTCTTAGTA
Organism: Chitinophagaceae bacterium; assembly: GCA_013696395.1. Lineage (GTDB taxonomy): Bacteria > Bacteroidota > Bacteroidia > Chitinophagales > Chitinophagaceae > JACCYQ01. Next base: position 2,923 of record JACCYQ010000092.1, on the reverse strand, counting down.
TGTTATTAAAGCTTTCTTTAACGGTATTTATTTCTTGAACCATATAATAATAACGACCTTCGTAACGTTTTTAAAATCCTGCAAAACATATACATGAAGAAAAAGATTTTGTTGCACACTGTTATTTATAGTTTTACATTTTCCGTTTTATTTATTCCATTTTCTAAGGCCGGTAGTAATGGTACTGGCTTTGCAAGTATGGATCGTGTTTACATGGCAGAGGCAACACCTGTAGAAAAAGACTCCACGATTTCTGAGACTGATGCCAAGAAATTATTTATTTCATCTTTATATGATAGTCTTCAACTAATTAAAATTGGTCTTTCTGAAGAAGTTTTAACATATGCCTATACCGGTTACCAGAATTTATTGAATAAAGGAATGATTAATGAACCAGGCATTCTGAGTATTGTGGATTTTAGTCAATCAAGCACAAAAAAGCGTTTATACATAATAGATATGAACAGTTTTAAATTGCTGAATCATACTTACGTAGCGCATGGTAAAAATACGGGCCAGGAATTCGCTACCAGGTTTTCAAATACTCCGGAATCATTACAAAGCAGCCTTGGTTTTTATATTACCCGTAATACCTATTTCGGTAAACATGGTTTGTCTTTGAAGCTAGAAGGTAAAGACAAAGGCTTTAATGATAAAGCTATGGAAAGAGCCATTGTGTTACATGGGTCTGCATACAGTGATGAAAATTTTGTAAAAGCCCGGGGTTACCTGGGTCGTAGCTGGGGATGCCCTGCTGTTCCTGAAAAAGAAAAAACAAAGATTATTAATACCATCAAAGATGGCACCTGCTTATTCATCTATCATCCAACGAAGAGCTACTTGCACGGATCTACAGTATTAAACGGCTGAATTTGGACGAACAACAAGGATGGATGATAACAAACAGCTCAATCGTACCCTATGATTGAGCTTTTGTTTTTTTTAGAACCGATGCAAAAAGAGGAATTTAAAAATTTGGAATTAGGCTAAGTGCTTTCCTGACTTCCGCACTCCAATTTTTCAAATTTCATAATTCATATATTTTCAATTAGTTAGGTTTTGGATTATTTGTGTTTTGGGTGTTAATTTGGGGGCTTTACCTTTGTTTTGTGTTTATCAGAAACCTCAAATCACCTAACGGGAAAGTATATATGCAGGTGGTTGATAAAAGTGGTGGCCGGTATAAAGTCTTAAAAAGTTTCGGCAGTTTTTCATCTGATGCGGAGCATCAAATTTTGCTTAATCAAGCGCAAGATTGGATATCACGGCACACCGGATTGCAGGAATTTGATTTTTTAAACTCAGATGCAGTTGTAGAACAATTTTTTGATTCTATCCAATCCATGAGGCGAGTTGGGTATGATTTGTTATTAGGACAAATTTTCAATGAAATAGGTTTTAACAAAATCAAAGACCCATACTTTCGGGAACTTGTATTAGCAAGAGTTGCTTTTCCGAAAAGTAAACTAAAAACCACAGAATATTTATTTCGCTACAAACAAATAGATTGGGATGAAGACAAGTTATATCGCTACTTAGATAAGCTCTATAGCAGCCAGAAAGACCTGGTTCAGCTGATCAGTTATCAACATACTAATCAAATACTTCATAACAGCATCAGCGTGGTTTTTTATGATGTGACCACATTATATTTTGAGATTGACCAGGAAGATGACTTACGCAAAACGGGTTTTAGTAAAGAAGGTAAACATCAAAATCCACAAATTGTATTAGGGCTGCTGGTCAGCAAAAATGGGTATCCATTGGCATATGAAATTTTTGAAGGTAATAAGTTTGAAGGCCATACGATGCTACCTGTTGTTGAAGCGTTTAAAAGCAAATACAACCTGAGCCAATTAATTATTATTGCTGATAGTGGTTTGCTTTCAAAGAGCAACGTAGAAGAACTGCAAGCCAAAGAATATGAATTTATATTGGGCGCAAGAATAAAAAACGAAAACAAATCCATCAAAGAAAAAATCTTATCACTCAATTTAAAAAATGGGGAGAGTGCAGTCATCAAAAAAGGTGCGCTAAAACTGATTATAACCTACTCGGATAATCGGGCAAAGAAGGATCGTTACAATAGAGAAAAAGGGCTTCGCAGGCTCCAAAAACACATTGAAAAAGGGCGATTAACAAAAGCAAGTATCAACAATCGCGGGTACAATAAATTTTTAAAATTGGAAGGTGAAATAGCGGTGAGTATTGACGCTGAAAAACTCCAACAAGAGATCCGTTGGGATGGTTTAAAGGGATATCTTACAAATGCAAAACTCTCCAAAGACCAAATTATTGAAAACTATCAAAACCTTTGGCAGATTGAAAAAGCCTTCAGAATAGCTAAGACTGACCTTAAAATAAGACCTGTCTATCATCGGCTACAGCGCAGAATAGAAGCACACATCTGCATATCATTTGCAGCCTATAAGCTATACAAAGAATTAGAAAGACAACTCAAGCAAAAAAAGGCAACTATAAGTCCACTGTCCGCAATAGAAATAGCTGAAAACATTTTTGAAATATCCATACAACTACCCCAAAACGGAAAAATAAAAAAGAAAATACTCCTCCTAACTGAGGAACAAAGGCTACTAAATTCAATTTTTTGTTTTGGGTGTTAAAATGCGGAACTCAGGAAAGAATTGTGCAGCTAAAATAAACCTATTAATAATAACTATCTCGTATTACAATATAAAAAGTGTTTGTTTAGGCTAGCAGAAAAGTTGTCGGACTTTATCGTCCAGCTGATATTATTTGGAGAAATTGATAAGAATTCCGTCCGCTGAGTGGTGGGTGGGCTTGGTTGCTCAATAAAGATATGTTGCTGAAGTGTTGAACAAATGATGATAGATATTCGTCAGCGGGGGTGGGTGGGTTGTGTGTTGGCATTTTTAGCTCTTTGCAAGCTTTGGTTAGTGTC
>JACCYQ010000043.1 GCA_013696395.1 Chitinophagaceae bacterium | reverse complement strand
TCAAGCATACGGTCAAGTATATACGTAGATACAGGTTTGAAACCAATATGCCGGTAATAAGTGCTGACACCTTTTACATTTTTGTTGGATGATGAATTAAGATGGATGCTGATCAGCAAATCAGGATTTACCCGTTGGGCATAAAGAATTCGTTGTGGCATGTCTATACTGGTATCTTGTTGCCTTGTCATATACACAGCTATATTTTTTCTTTTAAAATATTTTTCAATTTCTTTAGTCATTAACAGGGTGTAATCTTTTTCTAAAATACCTGAAGCTCCTTTAGCGCCAGTGTTGGTACCTCCATGACCGGCATCCAGCAATACAACCAGATTGCTGACTTTTAATTTCTGTGGCGGCCTTTTTACTTTAATAACCAGCGCATTTTTGTTGTAAAAGATGGAATAACCCCAATGCTGTTCATTTTTCAATTCGATGATCATGCGAAAAACATCATCTTCCAATTGCTCATAATAAAAGTGCTTAATTGTTTTTGCTGTTGGTAATTGAGTGATCCAGTTGGTATTGGTTGTTAAACCAAAAACATCAATAATTATTTTTGAAGGACTTACCTGTTGCATACTTCGGTATGGCAAGCGGGTATCCATTTGAAGGGTGACATAATCAAATTGCTCATCACCATATACCCGGGCACTGGAACTCAGGTGCATCGGGCTGATTTGAAGCGAATCATCTTTTATAAAAAATTGTTTGGGCAGATAGGCTACATGACTGGCGGATAACTGCACTTTATAATCCTGCCGGATGCTGTCAACAACTTTAATAATCACATTGGTATCTAAATAGGTCAATTTGGTTCCCCCCAAACGATCCTCTCCCAAACCATATTTTAAAAATGGTAAAATACCTGTGGTTTTTCCGATGACAATCGATACGGGTTGTTGACCAAACAAAAAAAATGATAAACAAAAGGTAATAAGGGTAAGAAACGCTTTCATGAAAAACAAGATATGCTAAAAACACTTTATCATAAAAACCGTATTATTACTGAGCTTCAGCTTGCTTTTACTGAATTTTATTTACCAGCAAATAATTAAACACTATATGTCCGCTAGGGGGCGTTTATAATCAAGCTCAAAAAGCTTATCCTTATCCTTAAGACCTATGAATTGGCCCTATTATATCGCCATATTAAGCACTGTTACACTCAGCATCCCATTGTTATTAATCATGCTGTTGCGGCTATATACCAATAAAAGCTTCCTAGCATTAGGCATTCATTATTTTTTAGCATTTGTATATAACCTGATGACATCCGGAATATTATCAGCATCCGTGCCCTGGAGAAGAAATTTTGCCATTACCAATAATTTTTTAGATGTTCCTTTGTTGCTAATTTTCCTGTTATACTTTACCCGTTCATGGCGTTTATCAAAACAACTTTTAACAGGATTATGGGCCTACATTATTTTTGAAATCATCACGGTTATCATTACCGGATTTAACATAACAGCCACCACAATTATTCTTGGACCAGGCATATTAATCATTTTAAGCTTTTGCTTTTTCTTTTTTCTTAAACACATACAAGTTCATCACGATTATCCGCAGGAACCTGGTAAAATAATTATGTTATCTACCTTATTATTTTCTTATGGAAGCTACTCACTTATCTACGTATTCCATTATGTGTTAGAAATGCCATATGTAGATGATTTATTCCTGGTGTATTACCTGGTTACGACTTTTGCCTCTGTTGGCATGGCCATCGGAATCTGGATTGAACGTAAAAGCATCACCCAATCAGAAGTTGAAGCACTAACTGGAAATTCAACAAAACAAGCGGTAGAAATAAAGGGTGTTGCGAAAGTGATTCCGCATGATGAAAATGAGTTCCGGTATAAATAAACTTACTAACCCCAAACCCATAACCAAAAACGGTCCTGGCATTGCCGGGACTTTTTTTATAATTTGGCAATCGTCGCAAGCTACGAGTAAGGTGTTTGCCCGGTAATGGATTTATCTTGAATTGGATGCTCTTGATCTGAAGAAGTTCCCTGCGGGACAAACGTTGCTGAGAACTGAAGATTCCGGCGTAACCTAGAATCTTTTTACAAATTTCAATAATATCATCTCCTGAGTATTAAAAACAGTACCTGTTCTTAAATCATTTTGTTTCGCAGCAACATCTCCCGTGGGGACGTTGCGTCAAATGAAAGATTCCGGCGTTACCCAGAATCTTTTTACAATTTCAATAATATCATCTCCGGAGTATTAAAAACAATACCTGTTCTCCTCAATCATTTTATCCGCAATCCTTCTTCTTGCTTCTTTGGTATTGAATGGATCCGCTTTGGTAAACCGCTTCAATCCCATAAGTATCATCCGCTGTTCATCACCTTCTGCAAAAGCATTGATCGCGTCTTTACCGGATTTATTCACTTTATCTGCCGCATCATATAAATAAGTGCGCATAATATCCAACACATATTTTGTATTTTCTTCGCCCTGGCGATCGGCTAATTTCATGGCTCTTAATAAAACACTTTCCGCATTAAAAGTTTGAATAGCCATATCCGCGATATTCATCAGCACTTCCTGCTCATGTTCCACTTTGGCCATCAGTTTTTGTACTGCTGCCCCAGAAACCATCAGGATGGCTTTTTTCAGGTTATTCACGAGTTTTTTCTCACTGGCAAATAGCGCATCATCCTGCTCTCCAAAATCAGGAATGCTCATTAATTCTTTTTGCACCACCATGGCTGGTCCCATCAGATCTAACCGGCCTTGCATGGCTCTTTTCAGTGTCATGTCCAGCGTGAGTAAGCGATTTATTTCGTTGGTACCTTCATAGATCCGGTTGATGCGGCTGTCGCGGTATGCCCTTGAAATATTGTACTCTGCACTAAAACCATTTCCACCATGAATCTGTACGCCTTCATCCACAATAAAATCAAGCATTTCACTACCATCCACTTTCAACATGGCACATTCTATAGCGAATTCCTCTGCTGCAGCTAACAATGATTCATCAAATGGTTTTCCGGAAGCAATGTCTGAATGTTCCTTTTCATCTATCCATTTCGCAGTACGATATAGAGATGATTCACAAACAAACATGCGAATGGCCATTTCTGCCAGCTTATGTTTAATAGCGCCAAAGTTGGCTATCGGTTGGTTAAATTGTTCGCGGGTATTGGCATATTGTACCGAAATGTTAGCCGCCATTTTTGCTCCGCCCAATGCAGCAGCGCATAATTTTAAGCGCCCGATGTTTAAAATATTGAATGCGATCTTATGCCCTTTTCCAATTTCACCCAACACATTTTCCACCGGTACTTTACAATCTTGGAAATACAATTGAACCGTGGAAGATCCTTTAATACCCATCTTGTCTTCTTCAGGTCCATTGGTAAAGCCTTCCATCCCTCTTTCAAGAATAAAAGCCGTGAATTTATCGCCATCAATTTTTGCAAATACCGTAAAAACATCCGCAAAGCCCCCATTGGTGATCCAGACTTTTTGTCCATTCAGAATATAATGTTTCCCGTCTTCACTTAAAACAGCCGAAGACTTAGCGCCCAGTGCATCACTGCCACTATTGGGTTCCGTTAGTCCGTAAGCACCAACCCATTCACCCGAAATTAATTTAGGTATATATTTTTGTTTTTGTTCTTCGTTACCAAAATAAAGAATGGGCAAAGTGCCGATTCCGGTATGTGCTGCAATGGCCACAGAAAATGAATGACCTGCACCCAGGTAATCATTTACAATGGTTGATGTGATAAAATCTTTTCCCAACCCACCATATTCTTCCGGGAAAGAAACAGATAGTAAACCTTGTTCACCTGCTTTTTGTACAAGAGATCGCATCAGCCCGGGCTCCATCTTATCGATCTTATCCAGGTTCGGCAACACTTCCGCCTGCAGAAATTGCGTACACATATCACGGATCATGATCTGTTCCTCTGAAAAATCTTCTGGTATAAATGTTTCTAATGGGGATGATTCTTTGATCAGCCATTCGCCGCCCTTCAGGGCTTGCGCTTGTTGCGATGTTGTGCTCATATAAAAGGTTTAGAGGTTTATTTTTTTTCAATTTTATTCATCCATCAATTCATGCCTACGAGATTATCGTAAACTTTTTGCAACACTTCTTTGCAAAGATTCACCTGGTCTGGAGGAACGCCTTCCAATGCATCATTCAATGTTTCTTCTGCCAGTGCCATGGCTGCTTCCTGTAAATTTTGTGCTTCTTTGGATAAATAGATCCGGTTCACTCTTCGATCACTTTCAGAAGCTACTCTTTTCACCAGGTTTAATTTCTCCAGGTTATCAACCAGCCTTGTAATGCTGGGTTTATCCCTGAAAGTTGCATTGCATAACTCCTGCTGACTGCGTCCATCTTCTTTCCACAAATGATATAAAACACTCCATTGTTCAATGGTCAGGTTCAGTCCTGCCTGGTTAAATTTCTTCTGCAACCTGCGGGCAATCGCTGTTGACGCCTTGCCGGTAATGAAGCTGTATAACTCTCCTTTCTTAAATTGGTTGTTTGGCATATAGTTGTTTGTGCAACTAAGTAAAAATAATAATAAATTTGGATTATTCAAGGTTAATTTTAATCGATACAGGTGATTATTACACAGAACATAAAATATAAAAATTCCACCATTCATGTCGACGGTTTTGGTGAAGGAAAACAATTAGTGATTTGCTTTCATGGTTATGGAGAAGCCGCCAGCAGTTTTCATTTTATGGCAAATTATGCAGGGTCAGAATTCCGTTTTTATGCGGTTGACCTGCCTTTTCACGGCCAGACTTTATGGATGCAAGATGATTTTACACCCAAAGACCTGTTGAATATTATTTCAGCGATTAAAAGCCTGCACCTCTTAGCTAATCAGGATAAAGGGGGGAAAGAGGATGATCAAATCATTTTAATGGGTTTTAGTTTGGGAGGAAGGGTTTGCTTAAGTGCTTTTGAACAAAAGCCGGAAAATTTTAAAAAAATTATTTTATTGGCACCGGACGGAATGAAATTGAATGCCTGGTACTGGTTAGCCACGCAAACCATGATGGGTAACCGATTATTTTCTTTTACAATGAAGCAGCCAACCTGGTTTTTTAAATTTTTAAAGATGATGAACCGGGCGAAATGGATAAACCAAAGCATATATAAGTTTGTTCATTTTTATATTGAGGATGAAAATGTGCGTCACCAACTTTACCAGCGTTGGACCGGTTTAAGAAAAATTAAGCCTGATCTTTCGATGATCAAACAAAAGATCAGG
>JACCYQ010000011.1 GCA_013696395.1 Chitinophagaceae bacterium | reverse complement strand
ATTTGACTTTTCAAGTATTACTGGAATTATATTAGTTCTATGCAGTAATTCATAAGCTGCAGTAAGACCAGCTGGTCCGGCACCAATGATAATTGCTTTTTTATGGGGCATTAAAAAAATACGATTGGGTTGTATTATTTTGAAAAATCAACTGGGGTGCAAAGGAAACTATTTTTCATGGTATATTAACAAAACAAATCTTTTAACCTCATCAGGTTTTTTATTCCAGAGTTCAATTGCTTTCGGGTCTTTTTCAACATATACTTTCCAGAATAAATTTTTCATCGTGATGGCTATTTTATTAACATCCTGTTTCCCATCTTCCAGGTTTGTATAAGCGGGATTTTTTATAATAAAATCATGTGCATACCTGTCTGAAACATCATAATCGTTGACACCTGGAACAAAATACCAATGCGCTTTTCTCTTGTCTAATATTAATTCATTTGTATATGACAAAGTAAATGGATAATAATAACCAATAGAAATGCAAACCCAAATGGATCCTGTTATCATAATGCTTTTAAATGCAACATTTGAGATTAATTTCGACAATTTATAAATACCAAATCCAACGGATACAAAAATCAACGGATAGATTGCCATCAAATGCCTGGCACCAATCTGGAATGGGTTAAACAATCCTCCATAAAAAAGATAAAAAACCAAAATAAAGGTTGAAAGAAAAGCAAGACAATATTTTTTTATCATTAAAAACGAAGCAACTGTACCTGTTAAAAATAAAAACAGGACGAACAGTGGTATTTTATAAGCCATGACTGCCCAATAGTAATACCATATTGATTGACCTTTATAAAAATGATTAAACAGATATACGCCACCACTATAAGTCAATTCGGCAGCTGGGATATCCGGCTGACCATGATAACTTAAAAGATCAACCGCCTGAACCAAATTTTGCGGCACTGGAATAGGAATGGATGCAATCCAGCTTTTTTTTAAAGTTTTTAATCTCTTGCTTTTGTATTCATTCTGACTTAAGCTTTTAAACCTGCTGTCGGTTGGGTAACTTAAATTGATAACAATGAGTGAAATGAAAATGGCAATTGCCCCGGCTTTTACAAATTCTAGTAAAGCCGGTTTTCTAAATAATTTCTTATTTAGAATAATGAAAATTCCTATTCCAAATCCAAGCAAAACCGGGATGAAAGAAAACTTAGCAACTAATCCTAATCCTATAGCAATCGATGCAATGATAAGATCAATTAAATTCCGTTTTTGATAATATTGCCAGCTATGATAAATTAATACAGTGGTAAATAATCCTACAAAGAGATCGGATAATATTAAAGAGGAATAAGTTAACCAAAGCGGATCAACAACGGCAAATGGCAATGCCAACATACTATATGGTAAGTTGATCTGTTTGAGGAGTAACCATAGGTAAATAACGATTAACAATGAGATTGCTATAATGATATACCGGCCACTTAAAATATCTGAATCACCGTAGTCTGTTTTTTCTAAACCTGGGTTTAAAATTTGTTGCACAATTCTGGGTATATATGCTAATGCGATAAGTGAAGATTTGCTGTCATCAAATTTAACCCTGTTTGTTTCTCCTTTCAGTGTCCTTGCTGCATAAATCATATAGCCCCGTTCATCACCATTCACATCTTTATAATTATTACTGATTAAAGACAGCACAAGGTGAATAAATAAAAGGAATATCAAGGCAACCGGTTTTTTAAACCATTCGCTTAAGTTAAAAAGCCATGAATGAGAATTCATTTGGTTTGCCTGTAATTTTTAAAGGAATATTTTTATCCGATAAACCTATCACTAACTACTAAATCCTTACTACCTGCCTGGTACTTATAGAAACCTTCCCCGGATTTTACACCTAGTTTCCCAGCCATTACCATATTGATTAATAAAGGACATGGTGCATATTTGGGATTTCCAAAACCATCAACCAAAACCTGTAATATGGAAAGACAAACATCCAGTCCAATAAAATCAGCCAGTTGTAATGGCCCCATGGGATGTGCCATACCTAATTTCATCACCGTATCAATTTCTTCAACACCAGCAACTCTTTCATACAAACTATAAACAGCTTCATTGATCATGGGCATTAGAATCCGGTTAGCAATAAATCCTGGATAATCATTCACCACGCAAGGAGTTTTACCCAATTGTTTACTCAGTTGCACCACAGTTTCTGTTACTTCTTTACTGGTGGCATATCCATTGATGATCTCCACAAGTTTCATAACCGGTACCGGGTTCATGAAATGCATGCCAATAACCTGTGATGGCCGGTTAGTTGCCGAAGCAATCTTTGTAATTGAAATTGAGGATGTATTAGTTGCTAAAATGCAATTTTTTGGTGCAGCATCATCTATTTGTTTGAATATTTTTAATTTCAAATCTGTATTTTCTGTTGCAGCTTCAACTACAAGGCTCGCTTCTTTAACGCCATCCACCAAAATGTTGTGAATGGTTATATTGGAAAGTGTTACCTGCTTTTTTTCCTCATTAAGGTGGCCTTTGACCACCTGCCTTTCAAGATTTTTGGTAATGGTTTGCAATGCTTTTTGCAATTGCGCCTCATTTACATCAACAAGGTTTACTTTAAATCCATTTTGCGCAAATACGTGTGCAATACCATTTCCCATTGTTCCGGCGCCAATTACGGAGATTAACTGGTTCATCTAATAAATTTTAGGCTGCAATTTAACATGATTGAATGAGAACAGGTTGATCTTACATTTTAACCGGAAATCTCTTTAAGTTTCAAGTAAAGGCATTATTTTTTCAGATATAATTCATTCAACTCACAGATATATGCAGTTGACGAACATCATCATTCAAAAAATTAAATTAAACGGCCCTATCTCATTTCATGATTTCATGGAGATGGCCTTATATTATCCGGAGTTGGGATACTATACTTCCAAGGGGGAAAAGATAGGAACGGAAGGTGATTTTTACACCAGTAGTGATCTTTCGCCTGTATTTGGAGCCATGGTTGCAAAGCAATTGGAAGAGATCTGGCAGATCATGGGCACCAAAACATTTACTGTGGTTGAATATGGTGCAGGTAATGGATCTCTTTGCGAAAATATTCTTAACTATTTTAAAAAGGATATTAAACTATTTGAAAATTTTTATTACTGTATCATAGAAAAAAGTCAATCACTTCGCGATAAACAAAAAATCCATTTAAATGGAAATATCAGATGGGTAGATAAAATTCAGGATTTAGATGAAATAGAGGGCTGTGTAATTTCAAATGAACTTGTTGATAATTTTGCTGTTCACCTGGTTGAGATGCACGAAGAACTGATGGAAATTTTTATTGATTATCAAACCAATAAATTTATAGAAATTTTGAAACCTGCTTCTGATAAACTAAAAAATTACCTCGATGAATTGAAAGTTACATTGCCAAATGGTTTTAGAACAGAGATTAACCTGGAGGCAATTGGTTGGTTACAGGATATCGCTCAATCTTTAAATAAAGGGTATATAATAACCATCGATTATGGTTTTACATCTGATGAATTATATTCAGACCGCCGACGTCAGGGGACCCTATTATGTTATAATAAACACCAGATAAATGATGATGTGTATAATGATATTGGAAAACAGGATATTACAGCCCATGTAAATTTTTCAGCCTTAAGTTATTGGGGGCAAAAAGCAGGATTGGATTATTGCGGATTTACCAACCAGGCAAATTTTCTGCTTGCTCTTGGCTTTAAAGATTATTTCAGAAACATAAATACAAATGGAAAAAATATTATGCAAATGGCCTTAGAGGAAACCAGGATAACACGGACTTTATTACTTGATCTGGGCTTAAAAATAAAAGTTCTGGTGCAAAAAAAAGGAGTTCGAGAAAACTCACTCACAGGATTAAAGCATCCGGAAAAACTTATTTCCGCTTAAAATCTCCCCGTTTCCAGGATTGAATAAATTCTGACCATGCAGCAGGATTAAATATATTCTGCGGTGGCATTTGCCCATAATAAGTAGCCTTATTAGCCATATTCCGGAATTGTAAATTCGTAGCTTCTTGTCCATCAGCTGATGTACTGCTCATTAATGCCCGGCGTTTGGCGGCATCCGTATTTTGCCTGGCTATTTCAATATTATCATCAGGAACCTTGGTTTTTACAAAATCTCTTTCAAATTGCTGTGGGGTAGGCCTGGGTCTTATGATCGTGACCGGTAGATAAACCGTATCTGCCACCATTAATTGAACTATACCATGTTGGTTCCCATTCAAATCACGTGGTATCGACACATTTTTGGTTTTATAACTAACGTGGCTGAATTCCACTTCATCACCTTTCAAGACCACAATGGAAAATACCCCTTCTCCATTTGACATGGTACCCCTGTTTTGACCTTTTACCAGGATACTTACTGCTGGTATTCCTTTCAGGCTGTCAGCAGTCATTACAACACCATATAACTGAACCACACTGTCCCTTACCGATTCAAACTGAGCATTAACTGAAACAGGTAAAATAAATAAGGCAACAATTAAGTAAGGTAGAATTTTCTTCATCGTTCCAAAAATAACCACAACTTGTAAATAATCAACAACAATTACAGGCCATGATAGTTAACTTTGCGTGGATTTTTTTCTTTTAACAAATCATTTCATGTATGACGATTGATGAGGTATTGAAAGCATTGAGTACTGTTCAGGAACCGGATCTTGGTAAAGACCTGGTAACGCTCAATATGGTGAAGGATGTGGCTATCAATGGAAACGAAATTTCATTTACAGTTGTATTAACTACACCAGCCTGTCCGCTTAAAGAATTGATTCGCCGGGAATGTGAGAATGCTGTTAAGGCGCTTGGCGATGATATTCTTGTGAGAGTAAATTTTACTTCAGATACTACCAGTAAACGGACCGATCCAAAGACTATACTTCCGCGGGTTAAAAATATTATTGCTGTGGTGAGCGGCAAGGGTGGAGTAGGTAAAAGTTCAGTGGCCAGTAACCTGGCTATCGCTCTTTCAAAAGGGAATGCCAAAGTAGGGCTCATGGATGCAGATATTTATGGCCCAAGTGTGCCGATCATGTTTGGTGTTCGTGGTCAAAGACCTATGATGGTGGAGGTTGAGGGAAAAGGAATGATCGTTCCACTCGAAAAGCATGGTATTAAAATCATGAGCATTGGATTATTGGTAGATGAAAAAAATGCCGTTGTTTGGCGCGGTCCCATGGCCAGCAGTGCCATCAGGCAATTTGTTACTGATGTTTATTGGGATGAACTGGATTACCTGGTCATCGATATGCCGCCAGGTACCGGGGATATTCACCTGACACTTATGCAACTGGTTCCGGTTACCGGAGTTATAGTTGTGACCACACCGCAGGATGTGGCTTTGGCTGATGCCAAAAAAGGTATTGCCATGTTTGGCCAGGCACAACTGAATGTTCCATTGATTGGGTTGGTTGAAAACATGAGTTATTTCACGC
>JACCYQ010000001.1 GCA_013696395.1 Chitinophagaceae bacterium | reverse complement strand
TCAATGCTTCTTCATCCGTAAATACATAACGTTCACCAATAATTGATTTGAAGGATTCAAGATGTTCAATAGAGAAAGCTGTTTGTTCCGTAACCAGGGACATAATTATTTTTTAATTTGAATTGATTGGGTAAAAATCGCAAAAATCAGCAACATGAAAAAACAAGGCTGCATTTTACAGATTAGTTCCTGAAAGATGGACAAATGGTTTGCCTGCGATCTCCACTGAAAGCATCGAATAAACCTTGTTTTACAATTGAGAATTCGTAGGCACCTCGCGTATTATTATAGTTACGCAGATTTGATATGGTAGCATCGTAAGTAAATGTAAGCATGAAACTTTTATAGCCAAACCCAACCAGAGGCACCACAGCATCATTGTGCCGATAATATAATCCGCCAATGAGCTCATTTTCCCCATCTCCTGATAAATTATACCGGGCGTTCATGCCCAATACAAGTTCTGATGCACCCGCCTGGTTTGTATAATAGGCATTAGGATTCAGGATCCATTGATCATTCATTTTATAACTGGCATTTAAAAAGCCAATATACCTCCTTGCCACACGGTTATCAATACCCGAAGATTCATTAAAGAAAGACTCTTTTGGTTCATTGATATGATGAACAGAAATACCTGTATTCACATATACATTATCGTTAGGGAAAAATGCATAATTCAAACCTGCTTGTATATCCAGGTAATTGATATTGGTATAATCGAGCGCTACGCTGGTAGGTAATTTACTGTCGAAAAATTTTCCGTCGAATTGGTCAGGAAATTTTAGACCGGTCATGTTGATCCGTTTGTTGGCCCAACCTACATTGAAACCGGCACTTAACAAACTTCCATAACCCAGCATTTGATGGTAGGCAATGGAACCATATACTTTGGTACTGGTGAGGTTTCCGCTTCCGGCCACATCATGCAACAAAACGCCACCGGCACCTAACCAACCAGTCTCATTTGGATTTTGGTAGATCTGGGCATCCCCAAAAACACTCATGGTTTTGTATGGAACAGTCATCACCGATGACCATTGGTTACGGTAATTAACGCCCATGCGGTAATCACCATCCGGGATAAAACCCGTATTTGCTGGATTGGTGGTGAGCGGAGAATTGAAAAATTGTGAAAAATGAAGATCCTGCGCTTTTGCGCCAGGAATCATGCAAAAAACACAAATCACTACAAATCCTATTTTTTTCAGTTTCTGCATTCCTAATATTTTCAGATTATCAATAGCTATCTTATTAACGTTATATCACCCTTTTTGGTTGTTCTTTTACCATCAAAAAATTCAGCTTCCAGGGTGTAAGCATATACATCCATTGGCTGCATTTTACCATTAAATCTACCATCCCATCCAGTATTTTGATTTTCACTTTCAAAAACTTTCTGCCCCCATCGGTTGTAGATAATAAATTTCATTTTTGCAATTCCGAAACCACGAACCAAAACCACACTATTCACGTCATTTTTTCCGGGCGTAAAGGCATTGGGTACATCAATCACAGGTACAACCAGTGCCTCAACCGGAATACAAATTGTATCGGGACAATCTGCTGCATTATAGGCAGTGAGACATGCATTATAAGTACCGGAAGCATTATACTGGTGAAATACATCAACACGACTGGTTGTTTCAAGCGTGTCACCATCCCCAAAATCCCAACGGAAACGGACCGCATCTGGTGAAGAAAGGTTGATGAACACCGTTGGAGTATTTTCCACAGGCGGATTAGACCCCCAATTGAAATTCGCGGTAGGAATATCAAAAACTGAAATTGTTTGCCTTGTTGAATCTATAATATTACAGGTTGCGGAATCTATAGCTATTAATCTAACAGTATAAGTTCCTGCAACAGAATAAATGTTTGTTGGATTAATATCCGTTGATGTATTTCCATCCCCAAAATCCCACCTGAATTGTTGCCCCCCAATAGAAGTATTAATAAAATTAGATGTAAATGGGACACAACCTGTTGGAGGAACTTCAAAATCGGCCACTACTTCAGCAGCTACTCTCAATTGCACAACTAATGAATCTGGGTGATTACAATAAACTGAATCATTTAAAATCAAGGTAACATTATAAGTACCCGGAGCAGCATAACTATGGTTCACACTATTTATTCCTGCAGTTATTCTGGGTGATCCGTCCCCAAAATCCCATATAAAAGACTGAGGTCCGAAGGGAACAGCAGGTGGTGCTGTTGATTGATTATCGAAACGGAAAAGAAAAGCATCACAGGGATTTAATTTAACCGGGTTAAATGCCAGTACTGCCCTGTTATCACTTACCCTGATATTAAGGTAAGAAGTATCGCGTAGGTTACAGGTATTAGAATCAATAGCTACTAACATTACCCTGTAAGTACCTATAGCATTATATGTATGAGATGTATTGGGTTGTAAAGTAGTAATCTGAGGAGACCCATCCCCAAAATTCCATTCATAACTTTGAGCCCTTTGAACAGTATCTCTAAAATCAACCGTTAAAGGAACACAACCCGCAGTATCCCTTGGAACTCCGTTAATAGCTGATTGTACACTGCCTGCAACACCTGCCAGGTTAAAAGCAATTTTGACCATTGCCAGGTTACAATTATCAGAAGGATTATTTGGTGCCCAGGTGCCGGGTGTAGTTGGAAAGGGAACGGTCCCAAAACCTTTACAGTTAGCACAAATAGCCTGGTATATAACTCCGTTCTTATCAAAACGGCTGGTACCACCATCTACATGATCTGCGCCACCACCACCAGTTTGAAGGCTGTTATCTTCACCAAAGAAACTGCCGAATAACTGGGCAGTAGCATTTTTTTGCAATACAAAAAAGTAAAAATCTTTACCATCTGTTGTGGTTTTAAGGGCATCTGGTGTTACCGGTAATCCAGAAGTTCCTGAATTTGGATAATTATAAGGAGGTGATCCAAAACCCCCACCCCATCCTGATACATACACATTTTCACACCTGTCAACAAGAAAAGCTACAGGTGAAATACTTGGGAAAGATGCCGATTTACCAAACACCGTTGAATAAACGTATGCTGAAAGATCAGGCTGTAATTTGGCTATGAACTGTTTGGCCCCCGCATTACTATAGGGAGCATTTATAACAGGCCAGTTGCCGGTTGTTTGACCCATGATATAAGGGAAGCCTTTGTTATCAAACTGAACGCCATAAACCTGGTCAATGCCATTTGTTCCGAGGTAAGTAGACCTTATTATACTATTTCCATTGTTTGAAACCACTGCAAGGAAACCATCAATCCCCCCTGGCTTAGAAGCACCTAAAGTCCCGGTCTTATTGCCTGGAAAATCATTACTTGCCGTTCCGCCTGCTACATAAATATTTCCGACTGGGTCCAGACTTAAAACATAAGCAGCATCATCATCTGAACCTCCAAGGTAACTTGCAAAGATTAACCCATTTATATCAGGATCCATTTTGAGCAACACTGCATCCTGGTTGCCGCCACCGGCAGCAGGTTGAAAAGATCCTGCAGTAGCCGGAAAATTTATTGACCGGGTGGCTGATGCCACATATACATTTCCGGCTGCATCCAAAATCACTTCACTACGACCATCATCCCCATAATTTCTTTGCAGTGATTGTGCACCATTCCTGGTTGAGGAAATATTAACTCCGTCATCTCCATTACCACCGATTTTTTTTGAACCAATTATAGCGGTACCGGATGCATTTAACTTGGTAACAAAGATATCGTAAGCACCTCCTGCACCAATTAATCCACTACCCGTAACAGGATAATTATTTGAATTAGTCCGCCCTGCAATAACCAGATTACCATTTGGATCCACTACAAGACTATGAGGCTGTTCATTTCCGCTCCCGCCGATATAAGTTGCATAGAGCCGGGTTTGACCATTCGGACTTAACCGGATAATGCCTATGTCAACTGGTTGCGGACTTTGACCACCACCATAAGAAGTTTGAAATGCACCGGGAGAAAACGGGAAACCCTGGCCAAAGACAATGCCGCCACCATACATGCTGCCGTCAGGACCGTAGGTTGCCGTAAAGCCCCAGTTATCTATCGTACTGCCGGAAAAAGAAGCAAATATCAACACCGGGTCTATTACCAATGTTGCCGATGGATCATAATTCTGGACATCAAACCTTACCAGATTGTCTTTTAAATCATATTTAGCAGTTACCTCAGTTCTTTCCATTCCAGTTGATAGATAACTGTATGGAACCCTTTCCTTTACACTGCCCACGGAAGTTTCAATTAGTAATTCCCTTTTCTTTACCTGCAGATTATTTACCCCTTCATATTTCAGGGCAATGTTTTTAATATTTGCTCCGGGACGGGCAATGATATCATACTTCATTTGGCCATTGTCTGTATAATATCGCACATCCACATTTGGATACACATTTTTCATCGTCACCGCCTGGAAAATACGAACATTCCCCGCCCAATAAGCAGGATCATTTCCGATAAAGTAATTATGATAAGTATCCAGTTTTTTGTCAGGCACAATTTCAAAATTCGGAGAAGCACCTACAAAAGCCACATTATAAGCATGTGACCGAAGTGTTTTTGTATTATTTATTTTTGGATTACCTGGTTCGGGATGATTATGGAGCAATTCATAAATAACAGAAAGATCTTCTTTGTTATGTTGTAAAACCGTGAAACCGGTTTCTGTGATGAAAAAAGCTCCTGCCGGAATCTCACCTTTAAACTTTACCCGACTATCCCATTGGCCTTTATTTTCAACAAATTCAATATTACCATATTGGGCCTGAAGAAGATAGGATGTACATAAAGCAAAAAGGAGGATTATTGAGGGCTTCAAGATGCGTTTCTTTTTATTAAATTAACTAAAATAAACTAAAAATGTTGTGTAAGCTTATGTTAAGAAATCCTGCTCCAGGCCGTTTTTCCCTGCTGTTGTATAAGAAATTCCTTACAAACCTGATTAGCTGGAGCAACCAGATCAGGATCATCTTTCAGAATTATATCGACAACTAGTTTAGCCCTATCAAGAATGGGTTTGTCCTGCACAATATTTGCCAATTTAAAATTCAATGTTCCGCTTTGCCGGGTACCTTCTATACTACCGGGTCCGCGCAGCTCCAAATCTTTTTCTGCAATAATGAAACCATCATTTGTGCTGGTAATTATTTTCATACGCTCCCTGGCTTCATTGCTTAGTTTTGAACCCGTGAGTAATATACAAAAACTTTTTTCAGCTCCCCTGCCTACTCTGCCTCTTAATTGATGCAATTGACTTAGACCAAATTTTTCCGCACTTTCAATGACCATCACAGAAGCATTGGGCACATTTACACCAACTTCAATTACCGTGGTGGAAACCATAATCTGAGTCTCACCCTTTACAAAACGTTGCATGTTGGTTTCTTTTTGTTCAGCCGGTTGTTTTCCATGCACCATGCTGATCAGGTATTTTGGTTCAGGGAAATATGCTTTTACGTTTTCATACCCTTTCATAAGGTTTTCAAAATCCAGTTTATCACTTTCTTCAATTAAAGGAAAAATAATATAGACTTGGCGTCCTTTAATAATTTCTTCTTTTATAAAATCCATAACCTGCGAACGCCTGTCATCAAAACGGTGAACGGTGGTAATGGGTTGCCGCCCCGGTGGCAATTCATCCATTACACTATAGTCCAGATCCCCATAAGCCGTCATAGCCAGTGTACGTGGAATGGGCGTAGCCGTCATGACCAAAACATGAGGAGGAAGAACAGCTTTCTTCCATAGTTTAGCTCTTTGCGCTACACCAAACCGATGTTGTTCATCGACAATAGCAAAGCCCAGGTTTTTAAATTGCACTACATCTTCAATGAGTGCATGCGTGCCGATTAGCACATGAATATCACCGTTAGCAAGCGCCGCCAGCAGTTTGCGTCGTGCAGCGGCTTTTGTGGAACCGGTTAAAAGTTCTACCCGCAAATTCATTTCAACCAGCAATTCTGATATACTCTCTAAATGCTGCTGAGCCAAAATTTCCGTGGGCGCCATCATGCAAGCCTGGAATCCATTATCAATGGCCAGCAACATTGCCAATAAAGCAACAATTGTTTTACCGCTGCCTACATCGCCTTGTAATAAACGATTCATTTGCCTGCCATTAGCTGTATCCTGCCTGATTTCTTTCAGCACTCTTTTTTGTGCACCGGTTAATTGAAATGGTAAATAATGATGGTAGAAATTATTAAAACACTCCCCAACTTTATCAAAAATTACGCCCTTTGAAAAACGGTGACGTTCCATTTTTATTAATCCTAAACGTAACTGAGCAAAAAATAACTCTTCAAACTTTAGTCTTTTTAAAGCTTCAGCATAGCTTTCCGTTGAATTTGGAAAATGAATTTGCTGATATGCTTCATACCGGGGAATTAATTTTAATTTTTCAAGAATGAAGGAAGGAAGGTTTTCAGGTAAGTCCTTTGGTTGAATAATGGCCCACAATGTTTTAGTCAGCAATCCGATCTGCCTGCCATTCATAGATCGGCTTTTCAATTTTTCGGTACTCGGGTAAACAGGATCCAGGAAGTTTTTCCCGTCCGATTTCTCCGGTGAAAAGGGTTCTATTTCCGGGTGTACAATCTGTGGCTGTCCCTGGTAAAACCCAACTTTACCATAAACCAGGTAGGCATTTCCGTTAATTATATTTTTTTGAACCCAGGACAGACTTTGAAACCAAATGAGTTCCAAAGTACCCGTCTTATCCTTAAGTTTTGCTACCAGTCTTCGACCCTGGTTCTTCCCAATTAATTCCATATCAGTGATGACACCTGCAACCTGTATATAATCCGTTGTAATGGAAACCTGGTTAATTGCACTGATCTGCGTTTTATCAATATGCCTGTAAGGAAAATGTTCCAGGAGATCTTTAAATGTAAATATTTCCAATTCCTTTTTTAAGAGTTCCGCACGCTGAGGACCAACTCCTTTTAAATATTCAATAGGGTTCGATAATATGTTGGATGTAGAAGGAATAAAAATATGGTTTCAAACAAAAATAACAAAAGGCTTCTGCAATATTATTCAAAGGATTCCCGAAGAGATTTATCCCAAAGCACGGAATGTTCTTTTTTAAAAAAAAGGAGACTGCCACTTATAAGGCAACTGTTCATGAACACGAAATATAATGGAGCATTAAACCATCCGGGTTGCTTATTAACCTTTACTAACAAATAACCTGTCAAAGCCGCCAGGTAAAAGAATAGTTGACCTACTAATGCAATTACACAAAAAAGTTCCGGATCATTGAAGACCATTATTAAATTGGTAATAAATAATACGGGCAATAATACAGGAGCAACAAACCAACGTAAAATCCTCCTGGAAAAAAATTGAAAACTTAAAGCGGGATATTTTATAATATTCATAGCATCTTCTAAATAATGAAGTGCCTGAAAAGCGCCTGCTGCGATTCGTACTTTGCGCTTTCTTTCTTCAGCAAATGAAACTGAAGGAGCTTCTGTTGACCATGCGCCGGGTTCATACGAAAACCGGGAACCCGATAACCTTACCTGCATTGTAATCACAAAATCATCTAAAATTATATTTTCATCAAGTGGTTGCCAAAGTTCGGTGCGAATGGCAAACAATTCACCCGCAGCTCCTACAACGGAATGAAAGGCTGCATCCTGCTTTTTTAGAAATGATTCATAACGCCAGTATAAACCTTCGGCTTTTCCTACAGAAGAAGATTGACCCGCCAGGATTTTTTTTTCACCTGCTACACCGCCAATCCGGGGATCTTTGAAATGATCAGCCATTTTAATTAAGGCCTGTTTGCTTAAAATAGCATTAGCATCAGTGAAAAAAACAATCGGTGTCTTAACTTCCTGCATAGCCCTGTTAACAGCCGCAACTTTTCCCTGCCGCATGGGTATATGTAATAAATGTATCTGGGGATATTCTTGAACTATGGATACAGAATCATCTTCTGATCCATCCGTAATACAGATAACTTGCAATTTCCCAGTGGCATATTCCAGATTAAGGGTATTAATTATTTTTTCTTTCAGAACATCTGCTTCATTCCAGGCTGCGATGATCAGGGTAACAGCCGGCCAATCAGTATTTGGAAAAGTAGGAGTTTTACGGATCACGGATTTTATTGCACTATAAGCATACAGCAATAAACCGTAACCTGCATAACAGTAAAATAATATGATCAGACTGATCCAAAATATTGATTCAATAATTGCCATGAAAAGTAAAGTTGGACTGTGCGGAAAACTACAATAAAAAAATTATCTGGATTACACAATAATTTAGAATTGTAATTAAGGGTTTTTCTGGTTATTTTTCAGGTTGAAACCAATATCCTAAACTAAAATTAACAAAATGTACCTCAGTACATGCTTATTGCAGATAAATTTATACCTGCTCAAACAAATTTCTTTTCCCTTTATTATCGCATTCGCAGCCAGTCTTATATTGATACCGGTTATTATAAAACTGGTAGTCAAATATCACTTATTCGATAAGCCGGATTTGCGTAAAGAACATACCAATCCTATACCCACATTAGGAGGCATAGCAATTGTTTTAGGGACTTTGCTTCCACTATTTTTATGGCAAACGTCATTTTCAATTGCCGGCTTATATGTTTTAACCGCAATAGTTCTGATCTTTTTTATGGGAATTATTGATGATCTCAAAGATTTGAACGCCAGTTTCAAATTGATTATAGAATTGGCGGTTGCCGCCATGATAGCTTTTGGTGGAATTCGTATTACCTCCTTGCACGGATTATTCGGCATAAATGAATTACCTGTTATAATGCAATACGTTTTCACCATTATTGCAATTGCCGGTGTAACCAATGCTTTTAACCTGATTGATGGTATTGATGGACTGGCGGGCGGATTAAGTTTGATAAGCCTGGTATCCGCCGGCGCTTTATTATCAATCAGTGGTGACCATTTTTTTGCCTTGCTGGCATTTGCAATGGCTGGTGGGGTTGCCGGTTTTCTTTTTTTCAATTATTATCCTGCAAAAATATTCATGGGTGATACCGGCTCCCTGGTGATCGGTTTTATGTTAGCTGTGCTTTCTATCAGAATTATGCAGGTTTATACAATACCTGTTGGAGAAATTAATAATATCCCTGTAATTGCATTAAGCCTGGTATTGATTCCAGTATTTGATACCCTTCGGGTTTTCCTCTTTCGCATTCTTCGTGGGAAATCTGCTTTCAGTCCAGATAAAACACATATACATCATCTTCTTACCAATGCTGGTTATAATCACGGCCTGGTAGCCAGGTTAATTTGTTTTTTTCATTCAGTAGTGCTGTTGCAAGTCATTTTGTTTTCTCGTTTTGACCAGGAATTGGTTCTGCTTACAAGTATTGCATTAGTAACATTAATTACACTGGCTTTTAAGACCATTGGTGAACGGCGTATTCTTTTATTGGAAAAGCACTATAAATTTAGTTTTGAGAATATAAGAGAATAACAACATAGTGAATCAATTGTTTTTTTAATCTTCATTACCTGTTATTTTGATTCCGGCAGTGTTAAACTCGATCAATTTATTTTTATAAAGTTGGCCGGTTGCCATCTTAAAAGTCTTTTTGCTAATTCCAAAAAAATTGTAAATATCCTTTGGATCTGATTTATCATTATAGGGTAGGAACCCATTATGATCTTTGAGTATTTGCATGATACGCTCTGCTTCCCCACCAACTTTTTCGTAACCAGGCCTTCCTGTAACCACGTCTATTTTATTAGTCTCTGCATGAATTTTTTTTATGAACCCGGTGAGTTTATCTCCCACCTCCAGTTTTTGAAATACTTCATTGTGGTGTAACAAGCCAATATGTTTATTATTAATGATCATTACATAGCCAAGATCAGATCGGCGGTATACTAACAGATTAACAGTATCAAGTTCTTTCAATGTGAGTTCATCATTATTTAGCAACCGGTCAATTTTTTCAGTAGCCGCTAATCTGCCCGTCATTTCATCCAGGTAGATTTTAACCAGGTACTCCTTTTCGGGGTACATATCTTTTATTTGTTGTGATTTTGGAACAAACAGATCTTTCATTAAACCCCAGTCTAAAAAAGCACCTTGCCGGTTACTGCTAACCGCTTTAAGTTTTACAATATCACCCAAAATACCTTTTGGTTTTTCTGTTGTAGCTATGATACGATCATCCGAATCATGATGAATAAAAACTTCCAGGTCATCACCAGGTTTCACATCGGCGGGTACATATCTTTTAGGTAAAAGAATACCCTCTTTGCCATCATCCAGGTAAAGTCCATTTTCTGTGAGTCTCAAAACTTTTAAAGTATTATACCTTCCAACTTCCACCATGTGCGCAATAATTTTATTTATTTTTTTAACAGCTTCAAATATACAAAGGCTGTATAACCAAAATATAATTATCTGCTATTATCCAAGCCGGTACGAAAAAGGAATCAGCAATTAGGAATCAGGGATTTACATCATGTTTCGTGCGGGTATTTATCTTCCGGATAAGTTTTCATAAAAGAAGTAAACCCCAAACAAGTTTGGTCAATTGGTGAGCACCTTTTATTTTTTAAAATGGAAGCTAACAAGGGGGTATCCCAAATTTTCGAAGAAGCTATGTGAAATCTATGTTATCTACTGTGCCTATTGTGGTAAAAGAGAATTGAACCACATCAGTAACATAGTGCACATAGGATAACACATAGTTGATCATTTATACCTCAAGAGAGCGAAAATTCGGGATGTACCTGCCAACAATTCCATTTCAGATACTTTGTGTATATTCATATCATCTGTTCATCAATAAAAAAATTGTCATGCTTAAAGAGATTTTTGACCTGGTACGTAGCACCGCCGAAGAATCCGTGTTAAATAAAACGCAGTTACCCGCTGAACAAAACGAGGCTGTTGTAGCTGAAGCTACAAATACAGTCGCTTCGGGGCTTCGCAACATGGTGGCCGGTGGCGGTGTTCAAAACATACTTGATATTTTTGGAAACAAGGGAGGGAATAAAAAAAGTTTATTAAGCAACCCGCTTGTATTGATGATGATCGGTCACTTTGCAGGTAAGTTGATCAGCAAGTATAAAATGAACAGCAACCAGGCAAATAATATTGCCGGAGATTTAATCCCCGGTGTATTAGGGAATTTGATCAATAAAACCAATGATCCAAACGATTCGCAATTTTCGCTGGATGAAATATTAGCTTCAATTACCGGTGGGCAAAGCAAACAAATTGTACAAGAAAAAGCCGGCCCGGATGGTGGATTAATGGATATTATTGGACAGATGACCAGTGGGGGTCAAAGCAATGGTGGTGGGTTAATGGATATTATTGGGCGCATGGCAACCGGTGCACAGCAGCAGCAGGAACGAAATGGCGGGGGCGGATTACTTGACCTGATTAAAGGGTTTGCAAAATAACTTTTCACAATTACTGTATTCAAAGATGCTCTCCCGGATTCTTTTTATTGGAAGGTTATTTTTAATTCAAAAAAAAATGAACCCGTTTTTTATTCTGACTGAATTAGCCAATTAAGAAGTAGTTGATATATACGAATAATACATCAAAAGATCAGTGAGTTAATATCGGTATCGGATGAAGAATCCGAATTTTGTATAACACTTTTTCAACCTTCGAGTATTTGGAAGGCAGGGGATTCTTTGAACGTCCAGCTTGGAATAAATGCCCAATTGAAAATATATTGTTGAAGTTATGAACTAAAGCTGAAAATTGAATGTTGAGTCCGAACCACTGCTGATGCTTGCACATAGCTGATGAGATATTATCCAGCACTGTTTTTGCAAATTCTTTTATTGTGCGTTCGGCATATTGTTAATATGCCAATTTTTGCTTGTTGAGTTCTACATTAAAACTCACTTTGGCTCCTAAAGCTTCAAATACTTTCAGAATAGTTTCAAATCTTGCATTTTTAACGCTGTTCTCAATCTTTGAAATTTGTGCTTTCTGCACACCCACAAGTTCTCCTAATTGCTCTTGAGTCAAATTGCGCTTTTGTCTTGCTTGCTTAATAGCTTGTCCTAACAAGTCAATTCGTAATTCATTTTCAAATATGTCACGTTTTGAAGTTCCACGCTTTCCAAAGTGTTTGTCAATCATTGTGTCAAGCGAAACTGTTTTGAATTTGTCTGCCATAATTATTTCTTTTTTTGTTTGTTTTCTAAATATTGTTTCCTTATTTCTTCTGCTTTCTTAATTTCTTTTTGTGGCGTTTTCTGTGTCTTTTTCAAAATGCCATGAGTGGCAATTACCAGAGTTTCTTTTCCCTGCGTTTTGTCCCAAAATGAAAAAAGTCGGTATGCTTTGACTTTATATAAAGTTCGAAATTCCCAAATGAAATCATTTAGCTTCTTAAAGAGTTCATTGTCGTTAACAAATTGTGCTTTTTGATGTTATAGTAAATTTTTCCCCTTGTTTTATCGTCAAGGGCTTCTAAAAACTCAACTGCTTCAGGCAATAATTCTATTTCGAAATTTGGCTTCATACAGAAGTTTTTTCAAAGATAGATATTTCCCAATTAGGAAACATGTTTTTTTGTTATAGAATTTTTTGAGTTGGTTTCCAGCGTAAATGCTAAATTTTGAAGGATGGTTGAAAATGCTGACACACAACCCAAATAATTACGTAAAAAACAATTTCTTTTGCATGAAGGAAATGATGAGTGCAGGAACACTGCATTTTTAGAAAAGACATTTTACAAACATTTTCGACTGACGAAAAAGGAATAAGCGGATCCTGCAGTTTGTCATGGAAGGCCAAACAACTAAACATTTAAAAACAAAACACCTTTAAGTTGATAGGTTGATAAGTTTCTGGCAAGAAATCAGCCAGCTACTTTTTCTTCTTCAGTTAACCGGTTATTTTCAAGGATATGGTTTAAGATTGCCGTAGATCCTTTTTCTGTATTAACCAAATCATGAAGGGTAACTTTTTCTAACAATTGGTCCATGGTAAACTGAATCATTTGCCAAAGAGAACGGGCTGAACAATCAACCGAGTTAGTACAAAACTTTACGACTCCTTTATGTAATCCGCAAAATTCATTATTGAATATCACACCACCCAATGCTTTCAGTACATCATTAATAATAATTTCTTTGGCAGGTTTGGCAAGGATATAACCACCCTTATAGCCAGGTGTACTGTTTATTAATTCCGCCATTCGAAGTATACGGGTCAACTTAGCAATGTAATGACTGCTCAAGCCTTCCGCTTCGCTTAATTGTGGGATACTCATACCCGTTACATCTTTGCAACCTGCAATACGTATCAGTATCCTTAAGCCATATTCTTCCTGCGCGGTAATTTTCATTGTTAAGTTATTATTTTATTCAGTTAAAGAAATCCCAGTTCCAATTGTGCCGCTTCCGACATCATGCTCTTGTTCCATGGCGGATTCCAGGTAACAGCAACATGTACATCATTTACACCTTCAATTTGTCTCACCTTTTGATCCACTTCAACGGGTAAAGATTGTGCTGCCGGGCAACTTGGTGCAGTCAGTGTCATTACCACCTGCACATTATTGATTGGCAGAACCGACACTTCATATATCAAACCCAACTCGTAAATACTTACTGGAATTTCCGGGTCGAAAATAGTCTGCAAAACAGCTATTACTTTTTCTTTCAGTGCATCTGTATCCATTGCTACTATTCAGTTTGCGTTCTTTAATTTATATGCCAAAGCATAATTTTTCATTTGTTTTACCATGGACAATAAGCCGTTGGCACGGGTTTGTGCAAGATGAGACATCATGCCGATCTCTTTAATGAAATCCAGGTTCGCCTTTATTATTTTATCAGGCTCTTGCCCCGACAAAACACGGATCAACATACTTATTAATCCTTTAACTATCACCGCATCACTATCCGCTTTATAAAAGATCTTTCCGTTTTCATAATCTGCCGTTAACCAAACAGTGGATTGGCAACCTCTTACCCTGTTCTCGTCAATTTTATATTTTTCGTCTAACGGATGTAATTTTTTTCCCAAATCAATGATATATTCATATTTATCATCCCAGGAATCGAACAATGAAAATTCTTCCACAATTTCGTTTTCAGTCGCCTCTATTGTTCTTGATCCATTCATTTTTTATAACAACATTTTTATCGCCTTTCTTAAACTGGTTACCATCACATCAATTTCTTCTTTCGTATTATAAACTGCAAAAGAAGCTCTTACTGTCCCGGGTATACGAAACCGTTGCATAAGCGGTTGTGTACAATGATGCCCCGTTCTTACAGCAATGCCGGCGTTATCTAACAATATGCCCAGATCCTGCGGATGCACTTTATCTACCACAAATGAAACAACACTTATTTTGTTTTGAGCATCACCAATAATTTTCAATCCTTCAATTTCCCGCAGTTGGGCAGTTGCATGTGCCAACAATTCATTTTCATGGCGACGAATATTTTCTTTGCCTATTTGATTGATGAAATCAATAGCCGCCTTTAGTGCAATAGTATCAGCAATATTAGGAGTGCCTGCTTCAAATTTATAGGGCAGATCAGCATAGGTAGTTCCATCGAATGAAACCTCTTTGATCATTTCTCCACCACTTAAAAAAGGCGGCATGGATTCAAGCAATTGCTTCTTCCCGTACAATCCTCCAATACCTGTAGGCCCATAAAATTTATGTGCGGAGAAGGCGAAAAAATCGCAATCCATTTCCTGCACATCTATATCCAAATGCACGGTAGACTGGGCACCATCTATTAATACGACGGCACCAGCTTTGTGAGCTGATTCAATAATTTTATCAACCGGGTTTACTACACCCATAGCATTCGAAACATGCACTATGGAAACCAGTTTTGTTTTAGCGCTTAATAATTGTTCAAATTCCTCCATTAATAATTCACCGTGATCATTAACCGGAATTATTTTCAGAACGGCGTCCATTTCCTGGCACAGGATCTGCCATGGAACTATGTTTGAGTGATGTTCCATGGTTGAAATAATAATCTCATCTCCGGCTTTAATATTTTGTCTTCCCCAGGAATATGCCACCAGGTTAATGCTTTCCGTTGTGCCTTTGGTAAAAATTATTTCTTCCCTCGATGCTGCATTAATAAATTTTTGTACAGCATCCCGGCTTAATTCAAATGCTGCAGTAGCTTCTTCTGCCAGTGTATGAATACCGCGGTGAATATTGGCATTATATCCACTGTAATAATCAACCAAAACATCCATTACAGATTGAGGTTTCTGCGTTGTTGCCGCATTATCAAAATAAACCAATGGCTTTCCTTTCACTTCACGGTTCAATACCGGGAACTGTTTACGAATTGCAAAAACATCCAGTTTATTCTGTATGGTTGCTGAATATATCATATCAAATCCTCATCCAGAGGAATAGGAAATTCTAAGCGTTGAGAAATTATTTGATCCACATAATGGCGAATAGCGGTTGGTTTAATATGCTCCAGAACATCTACTGCAAAAGCCTGTACCAATAAAGCCCTGGCCATTTTTTCACTCACACCTCTTGATCTTAAATAAAATAATCCTTCTTCATCCAATTTGCCAACGGTACATCCATGCGAACATTTTACATCGTCTGCAAATATTTCTAACTGTGGTTTCGCATTAACGGTGGCTCCTTCAGAAAGCAAAATATTTTTGTTTGATTGATATGCATTTGTTTTTTGTGCTACCTGGCGCACAAATATTTTACCATTAAAAACCCCGGTTGCATCATCATTTAAAATGCCTTTATACAATTGATTGCTTAAACAATGTGGACTTTTATTGTCAACTACAGTGTGATTGTCAACATGGGTTTTACCTGATTGAAAATATAAGCCATACAAATGTGCTTCACAATGATCCGCTTCCATAATTACATTCAGGTTATTCCTGACGATATCACCATTTAATGAAATGGTCACCGTATGTGTAAAACTTTTTCCAACCTGCCTGATATGTGTTGTACTTACCTGGCTGGCATGGCTTGCATCATTTTGAATTTTGTAATATTCAACCATGGCATCCTGTTCTACAATTATTTCCATTACCTGGTTGGTAAAACTTGCGGAAGTTCCAAGGGTTGTATAGGTTTCTACGATCTGCACCTGAGCGTTCTTACTGATATGTACCAGGCTACGGGGTTGCGCAAGGATATTGACTGACCTGGCATCGGTAATATTATAAATATAAACCGGATGCTCAGGTGCTTTTCCTTTTTGCACATGAATAAATACACCACCATGAACAAAGGCCGTATTCAGTGCATTGATACCATCTTTTAAATAATGACTGCTATGACCCAAATGCTTTTTTACAATCTCGCTGTATTCATTTTTTGCAGCTACTTCCAAAGGCATGGTAATAAGATCCGCAGAGCGAATGTTAGAATAAACAGGAGAAAAATTTCCATTAATAAAAAACAGTTCATTGGCCTCTTCATGGCCTGGTAAACGAATTGCTTTCAAATCATTTTCAGAAACTTCAACTGCATCTACCGGGAAATCATATTCCTTATTAAACAAACTGCTTATCCGGGTATATTTCCATTCCTCATTTCTTACTGTTGGAATACCTTTTTCAGCCAATTCAATAAATGACCTTTGGCGTATGCTTTCAAGGCCACTCTGCTTGTCTATCAACTGCAACTGGTCAAAATGTTCTTTAAAATATTCTATGGAGTTCATCAATTTCATTTTATTTACTAAACCGTTTCTACAATAGGAATTTCATTTTTGATAAAATCGTAACCTTTTTCCTCCAGTTCAAGCGCCAGTTCTTTTGGCCCAGACCTAACAATGCGACCATTGTATAAAACATGCACAAAATCAGGTACGATATAATCGAGCAGGCGCTGGTAGTGCGTAACTACTAAAACTGCATTATCCTTATTGCGCAGTTTATTTACCCCATTCGCTACAATGCGGATGGCATCTATGTCCAGTCCGGAATCGGTTTCGTCCAGGATGGCCAGCTTAGGTTCCAGCATTGCCATTTGGAAAACTTCGTTACGCTTTTTTTCACCGCCTGAAAATCCTTCATTCAATGGACGACTTATAAGTGTTTTATCAATCTCCATCATGGCCATTTTCTCTTTCATAAGCTTCAAAAAAGAAACTGCATCCAGTGCGTCCTGTCCACGGTATTTACGAACTTCATTAACCGCTGTTTTAATGAAATTGGTAGTACTTAATCCCGGAATTTCTACAGGATATTGAAAAGCCAGGAACAAACCTTCACCGGCTCTTTTTTCAGGTGAAAGTTCCAACAGGTCTTTTCCCAGAAATTCGACACTGCCCTCTGTAACATCATAATCTTCCCTGCCAGCCAGTACAGCCGCAAGGGTACTTTTTCCGGAACCATTAGGTCCCATAATGGCATGTATTTCCCCGGCTTTTATTTCAAGGTTGATCCCATTTAAGATCTCATTCCCTTCTACGTTTGCATGTAAATTTTTGATTGATAACATTTCTATTTCTTTAATTTAATTTTCTGTTTTTTGTTTAATAGGATTACTGCAGTACAAGAGTGCGACGCAAGTAAAGCCCAATCATATTATAAAGCCTGGCTAACAATAATTTCTAACTTAATTTTTTTAAAAAAGTGTTCTTTTCTACTATTTTCAAATTAGCTAATTATCAAATTGATTAATTATCCTACACTTCCTTCCAAACTGATAGCTAATAATTTTTGCGCTTCAACGGCAAATTCCATTGGCAGCTGGTTCATCACTTCTTTGGCAAAGCCATTTATGATCAATGCAACAGCAGTTTCGGTATCAATACCTCTCTGGTTACAATAAAATATCTGGTCTTCACCAATTTTTGAAGTAGTAGCCTCATGTTCCACTACAGCCGTATTGTTCTTTACTTCGATATATGGAAATGTATGCGCCCCGCATTTATCACCCAGCAAGAGAGAATCGCATTGAGAGTAATTACGGGCATTTACTGCGTTCTTACTTACATGTACAAGGCCGCGATAACTATTATTGCTAAACCCGGCAGAAATCCCTTTTGATACAATACGGCTTTTAGTATTTTTTCCAAGATGTTGCATTTTGGTACCTGTATCAGCCTGTTGGTAATTGTTGGTAACGGCCACAGAATAAAATTCCCCGGTAGAATTATCTCCTTTCAAAATAACACTTGGATATTTCCAGGTAATAGCGGAACCGGTTTCTACCTGTGTCCATGAGATTTTTGAATTCTTCCCTCTGCAAATTCCTCTTTTAGTTACGAAATTGTAAATACCCCCTTTACCATTTTTATCTCCGGGATACCAATTTTGAACGGTGGAATATTTTATTTCCGCATCATCCATCGCAATCAGTTCAACTACTGCAGCGTGTAACTGGTTTTCATCTCGCATTGGAGCAGTGCAGCCTTCCAGATAACTAACATAACTGCCTGCTTCAGCAACAATTAGCGTTCTTTCAAACTGACCTGTATTTTCCGCATTGATCCGGAAATAAGTAGAAAGCTCCATGGGGCAGCGTACACCTTTTGGTATATAACAAAAAGAACCATCGCTGAAAACGGCTGAATTGAGGGCTGAAAAATAATTATCCGTTATAGGAACAACAGTACTCATGTATTTTTTTATCAAATCCGGGTGGTCCTGAATGGCCTCACTCATAGAACAGAAAATGATACCTAATTCACCCAGTTGTTCCCGGAAAGAAGTGCTAATTGATACACTATCGATAACCGCATCAACAGCCACCCCAGTGAGTCTTTTTTGCTCGTCGAGTGAAATGCCCAGTTTTTCAAAAGTTCTTCGAAGTTCCGGGTCAATCTCATCTAAACTTCCGGGAGCAATTTTTTGCTTAGGAGCAGAATAATAAATAATATCCTGGTAATTGATAGGAGGGAATTTCACATTGGCCCATTTGGGTTCTTCCATTTTTAACCATTGATTATAGGCCTTTAACCGCCATTCGAGCATCCACACAGGTTCATTCTTTTTAGCAGAAATAAATCGGACAATTTCTTCGCTGAGGCCCATTGGCGCTTCATCAGCTTCAATATCTGTTACAAAACCATATTTATATTCGTTCTGAACCGCTCTTTCAATTGTACTAAGTTCATTTTCAATATCACTGGTTTTTGGCGGTAAAATCTCTGTATTCATTTGCTGTTTTTACATTTTAAGGTCAAAACCGATAAGCCGGTTGATGTATTTACTAATTCATTAAATTTCCATTTGAGGAAGTGGGGTAATTCCAGGAGCAAAGGTAAGCATCTATTTATACTAAAAAGTATAGAAAGAGGTTAAGAATTAAAAATCAGGTTTCAGTTAAGGTTAGGGTGGATTAAAAAACGCTGAAATAACTTATTTCCACCAGTAAAATCAACTTTCTGAAATAGCTTACATTGTCATATAACTAATATTTTTCATGAGAAAGTTTATTGTTTTTAGTTTCGCAGTATTTTTTATTACTCAATTGATTATGGCGCAAAATATACCGGCTATTGATGAGCTATTAATTAAATATAATGGCAAAAACACACCCGGAGCAGCTTTAATGATTATAATTAATGGGAAGCCCGTTTTACAAAAAACATATGGTATTGCGGACCTGGAAAATAATATTCCCATTCTGCCAGCCACTAATTTCCGGCTGGCTTCTGTAACCAAACAATTTACGGCAACTGGTATTTTACAATTAGTTGATGAGGGTCAATTGAACCTGCAGCATACATTAACCCAGCTTTTCCCTGGCTTTCCGGAATATGGAAATAACATAACGATTAAGCATCTTTTAAACCACACTTCCGGATTACCCGATTATGAAAACTATGTAGCTGACACTGCTTTGAATCCACCCATAAAAGATCAGAGCGTTCTGGATATTTTAATGAAAACGGATACCGGTTATTTTGAACCCGGCACAAAATTTCAGTATAGTAATTCTGCATATGCTCTGCTTGCTTTAATCATTGAAAAATATTCAGGTGTTTCATTCGCCCAATATTTAAAGCAGAACATTTTTGACCCAATGAAAATGGAAAATACCGTTGCCCATGAAAAAGGAATTTCAACTGTCGGTAACCGTGCATATGGTTATAGTTTAGAAAATGACCATTGGATATTCAAAGACCAAAGTTCAACCAGCGCTGTTTTGGGTGATGGTGGAATTTATTCAAGCATAGAAGACTTATACAAATGGGATCAATCGCTTTATACCGAAAAGATTTTATCCGGGTATTTATTGAAGCAAGCCCATAGTTACAATACATTAAATAACGGCGATACGATACCTTATGGTTTTGGCTGGCATTTAAAAAAGAATGAAAAAAATGAACAGGTAGTTTATCATACCGGCAGCACAACCAGCTTTAGAAATATATTTTATCGCATTCCTGAAAAACAATTCAGCCTTATTTTATTAACTAATAGAAACCGTCCACAGGAAGAAGATATGGTGGGTCTGGCTGAGAAGATTATTGCTGCATTTGAAAAAAGTATGTAGTACTTCCATTATTTTAACGGACCAGGTTTTTCAATTTGTTTCATCAGGCTGTTATCCCATTTACCTTCTACTTTGATTTGAGCAATAGCACCTAACGTAAATGCTTCAACGAGATTATGATTTAAGAAGACATACATATGCGGCTCCCGGAATTTATATAATGCCGCGGCACCTGAACCACCTGGTATAGCCCAGGTTTCGAAATCGGTGTAAGGTTTGTTATTAAATTTACCACCAGGCCAAAAGAGATCTGCATGACCACCAATTATATGTAAACGGGTATCCCTGTTTGCCTGCGCGGAAATAAACAATACATTTTCTCCAACTTTGGCCGTTAACGCATTTTTACCGGTTAGTGAACCCACTTTACCATTAAAAACCAGATGTGTAGGAGTCAATGTTTTGAAAGCAGCTTCCATTTCCTGCATGCTTTGTTGTGGTGTGGCAATATTTTTAAAATTACCAGCTTCATCTTTTGGTAAATAAAAATCCTGTTCAACAATATAAAATGCACGATCATATTCTACCAGTTTGCCCACTTCATCTTTCAATCCATCGCGTGGAAGTACCATAATTGCACCATTCATTCCTGAAACTACATGCATGGGAACCATGATACCTCCAGGTGCGCAATGGTATACAAATACACCAGCCCTGGTAGCCCGAAATCGGAATTTCACCTGTTGACCCGGATTGACCAAAGATATTTCTCCACCACCCATTTCACCGGTAGCTGCATGAAAATCTATATTATGTAGTTGGGTATTGGTCGCTGGATTTTTTAAAGTCAATTCAACGAAATCATTTTGATGTACAATAATGAGTGGGCCCGGTACCGATCCATTAAAGGTCATGGCCCAAATAGAATCACCTTCATCAACAGCTATTTTCTTTTCCTGGATCTCCAAAGTGATCTCCACTACTTTAGGTCCGCCTGAAGCAACCTGTTCATGTTTGGGTACATTGGGTGGCGCAACCAAAACCTGGGTTACTCTTTCCAGGTCATCACCTTCACCTTCAAAAGATTCTTTCATTACGGGGGATGATTGACCATTTTGGCAACCTGCTAATATCGAAATCAAAAGAACCAGCATGGGCAATGCCAACAGGTTCTTTAAATTTTTTCTTTGCTTTAAATTCATTTTTATTTTTTTAACATTCATGAATATGTAAATATTATTTCTGCATATGCTGAAATTTCAAAATAGCATACCGTTCCTATTAAAGGTAACCAAACAAAAAATGACTGGTTGTACGTCATGCGTTATAAGGTGTATAATGAATAAAATCGTATTATTTAATTTTATTAAATTAAAATGTTCAAATAATAAGCAATTACAATGATCTCACCATCATTCAATTTGATAGCTGTCATTTACCTGCCCACATAATCATTGTAAAAAAGATTATGGCAAAGGTTCATCTAACACTTCTGTAAAATAAGTATCGCTTACTTACCATCATTGACAGTAAAAATTGTTCTCTTGATGAAGAACCTTTGATCACTTTAATTTGCTTCAAGTCTAAAAAGTGCTAGAGCTTTCATCATTTTTAATCAATAGCATTAATGCCGTGCAAACAAGCTTGCAGAACAAAGTATTTGGGCCTTCATGGCGGCAGAATTCGCACATTAAAAATTAAATTTGATAGTGAAACAAATTTGAGTTAAAGGTTTATGGATTTTCATATCCCAAACTTTTTCGCTTGAATAAACCGAATAAGATATTGCTATTGTTGAGGCATGATTTTTTATAGGCGATAAATACCTATATTTCAATCTTATTTATTCCACAAAAAAAAATTAAGTATGCCCGGAACTACACTGCAGGACAATAAAGCAAGAAAAGTGCTTGTTGTTGAAGATGAAGGCGATATGCGCCTTTTATTAGACATTATGCTGAATGGCAAAAGCAATCTGGAGATGGAATATGCCAGTAGCCTTAAAGATGCCGGCAATTTTCTGCAGGAGGAGCAACCCGATGTTGTTATCCTGGATAATAAACTGCCCGATGGTTTGGGGATTGATTATATCAGTGAGATCAAAAAAAATTATCCGGAAATCAAGATCATTATGATCTCTGGTTACGATGCTTCAGCCGAAGATGTTGCCCTTGAAAATGGAGCGAATGTATTTCTGCAAAAACCTTTTACCAGGGATCAGTTGTACAATTCAATTGTGCAATTGCTGGATCATAAAAATTAATACTCCATTAAAGTAAGGTATGCAGGGTAACTAAAAAGCATTTTTCACTGCCGGTTTTTAGCCGGCATTTTTATTTTTTAACAAACTGCTATAGGATATATTTTAAAATCCGCTTTTATTCTGTTCTTTTGAAGCTGCCTTTTTCATTTTAATCTGCCGGGTTTGATTTGGAAAAGCATGTTTAATAATATTACTTTAATATCTGTAAATCTGTTTCAATTTATCAAGGAACGATTCTTTCTTTTCTTCTTGCAACTTCTATTTCTTTGCTGTTAGTGCGTAAAACAGATCCCACACCACCAATATTTTCCTTTATATGAAACAGATATGATTTGTGAATCCTTAATTGCAATAACGATATTCTTTCTAAGAATTATTAAAGCAGGGCAATGATAGTAATCAAAACACCACGTGATTTTTACCAGGGCGAATTGATAAAATAATAAGAATAGATATATTTCACCCTGTTAAAGATTCAATTTGCTGCATTAGAAAATCTTTTACACCTCTATGAATATACATTCATACACAAATCTCCCTCTACGGATTTCCTTTATGGCAGCATGATAAATCAATGATTCATATGACCTGCATCACCCTGCTTATATACAATACCTTGTAAATTTATAATGGTTTTTCATTGGATATTTGGATATCTCAGAGCTGGATTTCTATCCGGCTCTCTTGCAATTAATATTAAATTTGATGACCTTAATGGTAATGGTAAAATATTCTTATGTTTAACAACAGAATATTAATTCAATCATGGTGCATTTTATTATCAGCCTAAAAAGGAAAATAAATATTGGACTGGAATGTTAAGAATCTCCCTTAAAAATTTTATTAAACCGGGCATACTGATGAAATTAATAGGATCCATTCTTATCATATTCCTTTTTATATCCTGTGGGGAAGAGCAGGAAAAAGTTAATCCAAAAGAAGAAACCATTACGGAATCCGTGTATGCATCCGGAATTGTAAAAAGCAGTGACCAATACCAGGTATTTTCACCTGTTAACGGGATCATTCAACGCATATTTGTAACGGAAGGTGACAGCATCAAACAGGGTGGTTCGATTTTACAGGTTACCAATGAAATGGCCCGACTGAATATTGAAGGAGCCCAACTTGGTGTGGAAAGTGCTTCCATCAATGCAAACAGGGATAAATTAAATGAACTGCAGGCCAATATCAATTTCCTGAAAACAAAAATGCAAAATGATTCCATGTTGATGGAAAGGCAACGCGGATTATGGAACCAGCAAATTGGAACCCGCATTGAACTGGAACAACGTGAACTGGCTTATAGAAATAGCATAGCCGGTTATGATGCGGCGGCTTCCCGGTACAGGGATCTGCAAAGACAAATTAATTTTGCATCGGAACAATCCAGGAATAATTTAAAAATGAGTAAAACGGTTGCAGGCGATTTTACCATAAAAAGTAACATGAATGGAAAGGTTTACAGCCTTTTCAAGAATGAAGGTGAAATGGTCAATACACAAACGCCTATAGCCGTTATTGGGGGTGATGGTGAATTTATACTGGAACTCCAGGTGGATGAATATGATATTGGTAAAATTCTTCCGGGGCAAAAAGTGCTGATCACCATGGATAGTTATAAGAACAATGTGTTTGAAGCTGAAGTTACCAGGGTACTACCGTTAATGAATGAACGCACCCGTTCATTTACCATTGAAGCCATTTTTACAAAACGACCCGCTGCCCTTTATCCAAACCTGACAACGGAAGCAAATATTGTTTTACAAACCAGGGAAAATGCCATTACTATTCCAAGAGATTTTTTGGTTAATGATACAATGGTGATACTGGCAGATGGCAAAAAAAGAAAAGTTGTAACGGGTGTGATGGATTTCCAGAAAGTAGAAATTCTCAGTGGTTTAACAACCAGTGATGAGATCATGAAACCAGTTGAATGAACTACAAATTAATTTTCACCATTGCAAGGTCATTGTTGTTTGCACGTTGGCGCCAAACATTGGTGGCTGCTATAGGTGTTACTTTCAGCATTACCATGTTCATTACTTTACTCAGTTTTATGACCGGCCTCAATGACCTGCTTGATGGACTGATCCTGAACAGGACACCTCATATCAGGTTATACAATGAAATAAAACCAAAACCCCTTCAGCCCATTCAACAAACAGCGCAGTTCAAAGATCATTATCATTTCATCCATTCAATAAAAGCGGAAAACAGCCGCCAGGACATTTATAACAGCGCCGCCGTTATAGAAACAATCCGGGATGACCAAAGAGTTTTGGGTTTGGCTCCAAAGCTCGCAACACCTGTTTTTTACAATGATGGCACAATTGATATTACCGGTGTGTTAAATGGCATTGAGGTAGATGCCGAAAGCCGTTTATTTCATTTTAAAGATTATGTTACCAGCGGAGCGGCTATGGATATTAAAAGAGTTACAAACAGCATTATCCTGGGCAGACCGCTGGCCAATAAATTATTTGTAAATGTTGGTGATAAAGTCGTTGTGATTACGCCTGCCGGTGATCGGTTTTCATTAAAGGTCGTTGGCTTTTTTGAATCGGGCATTCTTGAATTTGACAAGACACTCGGTTTTGCATCGCTTGCAACTACACAAAAAATAATGGGTAAACCCAATAATTATTTAACGGATGTACAGATCAAGCTAAATAATATTGATGCAGCACCCATAGTTGCAAAAGAATTTGCTGCTAAGTTCGGAACGCAGGCAGAAGATATTCAAACGGCCAATGCACAATTTGAAACGGGGAGTAATATCCGGACATTGATCTCATACTCCGTCGGTATAACTTTATTGATTGTTGCAGGCTTTGGCATTTACAATATATTAAATATGCTGATCTATGAAAAAATGGATTCCATTGCTATTCTGAAAGCAACGGGATTTGCAGGCAAGGATGTGAAGGCCGTATTTATTATTATAGCATTGAGTATTGGGATAGCGGGTGGACTGGTAGGACTGATCTTTGGGTTTTTATTATCAGTTATCATTGATAATATTCCCTTTATTACTGCGGCCTTACCGACTATTACCACTTACCCTGTAAATTATAATCCAATGATTTATTTTATAGGAACAGCATTTTCATTGATCACAACCTACCTGGCAGGATTTTTCCCGGCAAGAAAAGCCAGCAAAATAGACCCGGTTTTAATTATCAGGGGGAAATAAGATGGATGAAAATATATTAGAAGCCAGGCATATCACAAAATACTTTCATGATCCTGTTACCACCAGGGTATTAACGGATATAACATTTACCATTAAACGAAATGAATTTATTACCGTTATCGGTAAGTCTGGTTGCGGCAAATCCACATTGCTGTATATACTTTCTACAATGGATACGGATTATGAAGGAAACCTGCTGATCGATAATAAAAGTGTGGTTAATAAAAAAGAACCGGAGCTGGCATTTCTCCGCAATGAAAAAATTGGCTTTATTTTCCAGTTCCATTATCTGCTGAATGAATTTTCGGTATTGCAAAATGTTATGTTGCCCGGTTTAAAACTGGCCCGGTTCACGGAAAAAGAAGTTGAAGAAAGAGCCATGGAAAAATTACGTATGCT
>JACCYQ010000230.1 GCA_013696395.1 Chitinophagaceae bacterium | reverse complement strand
AAATGGGTATTCCTTCTTTTTCGTATTCTTTGATGAATTTGGTATAATACGTTGCCCAGCTGTTATAAAATTGAGGCAATAATTTTCCACCCTGTTTCATGTTATTATTATCTTTCATCCAGGCTGGAGGGCTCCAGGGGCTTGCAAAAAGGTCAAGCCTTCCACCTGCAGCTTCCTGTGCTTTTTTAATGAAAGGGATTTTGAACTTTTTATCGGGAGCAATATCAAATGTTTTTAATGATGAATCACCATCAGCAACATATGTGTACATACCGCTGCTAAAATCGCAACTGTTGATGTTGGTCCTGGCAACGGTGTAACCAATTCCTTTTTCTTTGTCAAAATGCGCTTCTAAAAATTGTTGCTGCGCTTCTACCGGTAATTTATAAAATGTTTCTGCCGATGCGTCGGTTAGAGCGGCACCGATTCCGAAAAATGTTTGGAAAGTTTTTGTCGGATCTACAAAAACGGCAATCTGGCCTTCAGTTGGTTGGCCCATTTCTTTAAATTCAAGTGTATCGGTAAGGGTCAACCGTAAATCGCTGCTTTCGGCTGTTGTGTACACGATCACTTGTTTGCCTTCCGTTGAAAATGGTACAGGCGGTGGAGATGAAAGTGCTCCTGTTTTTTCCTGTTGATCAGCACAACTGAATAAAATAATAGCTGATGATAAAATGAATATTTTTTTCACAATAAATTATTTATAAAGTTACCAGGTATAAGTGCCCACCCCACCAACAGGTAAATAGGTTGTTACTTTTTTGCCTTTGAATTGAATATTAAAAGATGCAGCCGTATTCGCATCATTTAAGACGATGAGTACTATTTTCCCGGCCGGAGTTACAAAGGCCACACTGTGTAAACTGCCTGCATTATTGCTCGATACTCTAACCGATCCTGCCGGTACAAATTTAGATGCATGAGCAACGATGTAATAGGAAACATTCCTGGTTACACTTGATCCGCTGATCGTTAATGCACCTTTACATTCTGTGCAACCGCCCGGTGTATGCGGTCCGAAATTTGGATCATTGGCCAGGTTCCATTCCAGTGCATTGCGACTCCAGTTACGCATGGTTCCGATGATAACATTCTTTAAATGCCATTGCAAGTCACCATCAAAAGTGCCTTTAGAACCGGTCCATTGTTCGGTAAAATAAACGTGTTTATCTGGATGCGCATTATGAACGGTTGTCATGGCACTCACATCTCCTGCATATAAATGAAAAGCCGATCCATCGATATATTTTTTAGCCTCAGGATCATTCAAAATAGATATTGGATAATCGGGACGATCAAGATTATGATCATAAATAACGATCTTGGTAGTTATACCTGCAGACTGAAAAGCAGGTCCCAAACTGTTTTTTATAAAATTACTTTGCTGTTCCGCGAGCATCAGCAGGCTTGGATTATTCCCGGGGTGCAATGGTTCATTTTGTGGTGTGATGGCATCGATGGTTATACCCTGCGCCTTCATTTGCTGTATATATTTTACAAAATATTTCGCATACGCATCATAATATTCCGGTTTTAAACTTCCTCCGATAGAGCTTCCATTATCCTTCATCCAAATTGGCGGGCTCCATGGAGATCCCATTATTTTTATGTTAGGATTAATGGCTAAAATTTCTTTAAGCAATGGAATAACTCCGGTGCCGGTAGCCATATCAGGCTCCAAACTAAAATTAGTTAATGCAGGATCAGTTTGACCTGCAGGCATATCATTATATGAATATACATTGGCACTTAAATCCGAAGCACCAATAGCTACACGCAGGTAACTTACACTAATTGAATTTTCATTTTTTCCAAACAATTCCTGAAGTAATGCAGTTTTGCCGGAAGCATTCATAGCATTGATGAGCGTTGCACTTCCACTGGTAAGTGTATAACCAAAACCATCAACTGTTTGAAATTTTTGAATAGTATCAATAGTTATAGTCGGATAAACATTTGTAGGTGTACCAAAGGCTAAAATATCAGATTGTTTATGTAATAATATGGATTGATCGGCCTTCGTCAGCCAGAAATCCACTTCATTTTTTATGACCGTTGGCGGTGTGATTGGCGGGGTTGGATCATCACCTCCATTTTTTTTTGAGCAGTTGGAATGTACATTTACCATCCAGATAACACCTAATAATAAGTATTTCATTTTCATAATTATTCAATTTATTAGTATCCGTACCGCTGCTTGCTAAGTATTCGACACAATTATTTTGCTTCTGTCGATTTTATATATTATTTATGTTGCCTACTGATACACCCGCACATAATCAATTTCCATTGCAGCACTGCTGAATGCAGGATCTACAGGGCCTGGCCAGTTTCCACCCAATGCAACATTTAGTATAATAAAAAATTCCTGGTTAAAGGGTAGGGTTGCACTGTTTGTAAAAGTGTAAAAAACAACATCATCTACAGAAAATTTGATGAATCCGGGAGTCCATTCGGCTGCGTATTTATGGAATTCTGTAGTTGTATTTGTAATGGTAGTTGATCCACCATCACCATTGGCGCCTGAATGCCCTGGATGATGTAAGGTGCTATGAATTTTATTTAATTCCCTGCCTAAATGTTCCATAATATCTATTTCGCCGGACGCAGGCCATCCAACAGAAGAAAAATTATTTCCCAGCATCCATATGGCAGGCCAGGTTCCAATCCCAACCGGCAACTTTGCCCTGACTTCAATTTTACCATATTTAAATGCATACTTTCCTTTTGTAAGTAATCGTGCGGAAGTAAATTCACTTCCGCTAAAATTTTCTCTTTTAGCCATTATTTTTAATGTGCCATCGGATACGATTACATTTTCCGGCCTGTTGGTATAATATTGCGATTCATTATTGCCCCAACCACCGGCACCCAAATCATAACCCCATTTTGCAGCATCCGGTGCACCGGCGGTTTCAAATTCATCAGACCAGGCTAATGATAACTCCATCTTAACCGTAACCGTAATTGATTTGGAAATGCTTTGATTGGTACTGTTTTTAGCTACCACTGTAACGGTGTAAGTTGCAGATGAAACGTATTTATGTGTCAGTACACCGTTTGCACTTACCTGGTTACTACCATCACCAAAATCAAAAAGATATACTACCGCATTGGTAGCAGTTGCCGTAAAAGAAACATTACCGCTGTTATCCGTACTAACAACTGCATTGATATTAAGATTTGATGGAGGACTTACCTCGCTACCACCGGATGATTTTTTATCACATGCAGTTGTAATAAAAATGAATGCTAATAATAAGCTTAGAACTGGTTTCATATTTTTATTTTTTTAAATAGCCATATCGAATTTGCCATAAAATCATCCCTGGTCGAGATAACTCTTGGGATGCTTATTTAAAAATTATTTTTTAGATTAATACCCGAAAAAAATAAAAGGAGGAGATAAACCCTCCTCCTTTTTAAACCAATAATATTACAAAATGAAAAATATTACTGTTTGATGATTATTCATTTTACTGTGCCTTTAATTTAATGTACCAGGCATTGCCGGTTTCAGTTCCCCTTACTCTTAAATACATAGTTGTAGGAGTGATCGACAAAATTTCATATTCTTTTATAACGGCTCCATAACCAATAAAAGTGCTGTTACCAGCTAATTGAATACTTGTACTTGTAGA
The DNA here is from genome assembly GCA_013696395.1 of Chitinophagaceae bacterium. GTDB lineage: Bacteria > Bacteroidota > Bacteroidia > Chitinophagales > Chitinophagaceae > JACCYQ01. Next base: position 14,562 of record JACCYQ010000230.1, on the reverse strand, counting down.
TGCAGAAGTTGCTAAACCGCTGCTGGCTGGCACAAAACTAAAGTTTGAAGTTCCACCCGCATAAGGATAACATCCTTCATCTCCTGATGCGGGGATACCAGGAAGCGTAGTTAACGCCCCGGTTTTTGTGAATGCACCATCAGGGGTATTTGTTTTTAATGAATAGGTATTGTTTCCGGCATTATGCGAGAAAACATAACTGGCGGAATAAAAACATGCACAACATGAAGATTTTTCAAATGGTCCACCAGCCCACCATTCCGGCGTTACTGAAGATGCATTCCAGGGGCCAACACCAAAGTGTCCGGCTAATGGTTCATCAACGATCCAGGTTTTAGACCCAGTTCCTACTAAATTAGAAACGATTTGGGCATCGGGGGTAAAGTCGCTTCTTACAGTGATGTCTTTTGTGATGGTAGATGAACTTCCACCTTTACCATAAACCACAGCTGTAATTGTATAATTATTTACACCCTCGGTGGTATACTTATGTGTAATAGTTCCTGTTGGTAAAAAAACTAAATCTACCGGTGAGTTTGCATCAAAGTCTACTTTATAAGCGATCGCATTATCTGCGGTAACAGTTATTTCTACATCTCCGGAGCCATCTCCATTTGGATTAGCGGCATCCTGGCCCACAATGACCGTATTAATCTGAAGATTTGATGGTGCTGTTAAATCCCCGAATGAATACTCCTTTTTTTCGCAACTGATAAAAACAATCATCAACATTGCTATGGCTAAAAGAGGTTTAAATGTGTTTTTCATTAGTTACTGTTTTAATTAGTGAGTCTGAAATTATCTACATAAATGGTTTCCCCGGCTCCGTCAGCTGAATCATTAAATCGCAATACCAGTTGTGTAAACCGGGCTGTTGCAGGAATGGCGGCAATGGAACTAAAATCAAATTCCAATTCTTCCCAGGCGCCGGAAGTAGTTATTGGCATTCTTAATACTGCGCCCCATGGATTTGCATCGGATGCGCCTATAGCCCATTCTAATTCTACATTCAGCTTTTTGCCAACATTTGCCGGGTCTGGATTATAAACCATCACTTTAATTTTTTTCCCTTGTGTAAAATTGATAGGGATATTTAAGGGACTGTAAGTTCCGCTCCATGATGGTGCACCAACGGGTTTAAAATATTTACCAACCATTTCACTGGTGTTCAAACCGCTTTTATCAGGGCTTGCTACTTTCGTGAATTGTACATCGCCGAAAGTTCCAAAGAAATAATCCATCGTTGGACTTTCGAATGATAGTGGGAATCCAAACAGCGTTTTGGTTGCCTGTGTAGTTGCTGCACCGCCGCTTTGAGCTACTACTCTCAGATCATAAGGACCACCAGCAGGGTAAATATGTGCCGGGAGTGTTTGTCCAACAGCTAAAGGAGTACCTACCTCATTGGCAACATCTCCATAATAAACTAAAAATGAATTAGCATATAGAGCTGTTGCACTTACCTGCATATCACTTGCAATATTTATTTGTAAATTTTCCGGTGCTCTGTATGTTAATTGAAGTGGAAATGAATTGGTATTTGTTTTACCTGCGATATCCGTTGACGTAATATTTACGGTATAACTTCCTTCAGGATATGCATGTGTAGCACTATGGCCCGGCATAATTGTTTCAGACGCGGAAGCGTGACCAAAATCAATGGTAAAAGATGATGCACCTTCACCTGTTGGAGTGATTTTGACGATACCTGAATTATCATCACTGATGTCAAAAAGACTAGCCATGTTTGATGTACTCGAAGTATTCAAAAATGAAAGATCATCATCGATCCCTTCCTTTTTACTACAGCTAATGGCAATAACTGCCAGTAGCCCAAAGCAGAATAATAAATTTATTTTCTTCATTTTTCTTTTTTTCTTATTGATAATTCGGGTTTTGAACCAATTGCGTGCCTTGTAATTCATCAAATGGAATGGGAAATATTTCATTTTTACCTGCAACAAAACCCCTGCTTCCCAAAACAGTTGGTGCATCACCCCACCTTACTAAATCGAAGAATCGGTGACCCTCTCCTGCTAATTCCAGGCGGCGCTCTTCTTTGATGGCTGTCATTGAAACGGGTATAGTAGGTAATCCAACTCTTTCTCTAACGGCATCTAATAAGGCCTGTGCTCTTGCGCCTGTTCCACCTAAGGATTCTGCTTCCATTAAATAGGTATCAGCCAAACGAATGATGTAAGTGTTTTGGCGGAAGTTTAATTCCTGTGCTCCACCACCTGTTCTTACATCAGCTTGTCTTGGTAAAAATTTATTCAGAAAATATCCGGTGTTTTGGTAACCTTCAATATAGTCAGCATGACCGGCAGCTTTAAGTGCTTTCAAATCAAAAACAGTGGCATTGAAACGGGGGTCTGTTTTTATTTCATCATAAAAATCCTGGGTAAATACATTGAAGCTCCAGCCTGATGGTAAAGCAGGTGCAGGTGAACCTGCAGGTCTTGAGTAGCTTCTTGGTCCTACCATTACATTGACGGTATTTCCTTCATCAGCACCACTTCCCCACCATCCCCAATCAGAGTTACCTGCGCTGGTATGTGATGCTTCTAAAATAGACTCACTATTAAATTTATTGCCCGTCACCCATAAGTCGCTAAAATCAGATAACAGGTCGTAACCATACTGGCTTGGTTCTCCCGGAACAGGGCCATTAACTTCTGCAAATTGTGCAGCTGCCTCAGAATTTTTTCCCTGGTATAAAAAGACTTTTCCTAATAACGCCTGTGCTGCTCCTTTTGTAAAACGACCCGCTTCGGTTGAAGCCGGCACAGTGGGAGGTAAAGTTGCGATTGCTTCGGTTAAATCAGTTTCAATCTGCGCATAAACGGCTTCTGGTGCAGCTTGTGTAACCTCGTAGATATTTGTGGCTGTCAATGGTTCTAAAAGTAATGGAACATTTCTGAACATTCTGACCAGGTTAAAATAGGAAAGTGCCCTGAGTGCTTTGGCTTCAGCCTCAAACCTTGATTTCATCGTAGCATCCATATCTGTATCAGGAAGTTTTTGCAACAATGTATTGGCTTTAAAAATTCCCTGGTAATGATCGCTCCAAAAACTTCCAGGCATGATCTGCGCATTCAATGTGTAATTTGAAAATCCCTGTATACCGGCACCATCAGTTGGTCCACCACCTCCGGCAAAATGATCATCAGATCCTGCATTCATCATGGTGATCATGTTTTCAAAACCACCTGAATTTTTGCGCAGTACATCATATACGCCAACCAATGCTCCAAAAGCCTGGGTTTGGTCTTTGTAATAATTCGCGGTAAGAAATTGACCTTGCGGTTCAATATCTACGAACTCTTTGCTGCAGGATACAAATGAGCATATCATTGCCCCGGCAATCATTAAATATTTTGTTTTTAAAATTTTCATTTCTTTATTTTTTTAGAATAATCTTAATTCACTTTCCTAAACTGTATTAAAAATTTAATTGTAATCCTGCTAAAATGGAACGTGCCTGAGGATAAACTCCTTTATCAATTCCAAACACACTTCCACCAATTTCCGGATCGTAACCAGTGTAATCAGTTAAGGTTAATAAATTTTCAGCTGTTACATAAATACGAATACTACTTGCACCAATTTTTGATACCAGGCGATTATCAAAAGTGTACCCTAACTGAACAACTTTCAATCTTAAGTAATCACCTTTCTCCAGGTAAAAGTCAGACATGTTTCCAAAGTTGCCATTGGCATCACTGGTTGAAAGTCTTGGATAAGTGTTAGAAGTTCCATCACCAGTCCAGCGACTTAAAGCCTTTGTTTGGTAGTTGGCATTCCCGATATCCAACCTGCGTAAACCCTGGAAGATTTGATTGCCAGCAGCACCCTGGCCAAACACCATCACATCAAAACCTTTTAAAGCAGCGTTCAATGTTAAACCAAAAGTATATTTTGGAATGCTTGAACCTAAATTGGTTTTATCATCTTCAGTAATAGATCCGTCACCATTTACATCTACCCAACGAAAATCCCCTGGTACCGCATTTGGTTGAATCATACTACCACCTGAATTTTTGTGGTTATTGATTTCTGCCATGTTCTGAAATATGCCGGCAGTTTTATAACCATAGAAGAAGTTATAAGGTTGACCAACCTGGATCCTTGTTACATTTCCCATTGATTGGAACCCTGCTTCACCTGGAATAAAATCAGCATCAGCATCTACATAAGTAACTTCATTTTTTAAATAGGCAATGTTTCCATTTGCTGAGAAACTAACTTCTCCAAAAATTTTATTATAACCCAATTCCAGTTCAACACCACTATTTTCCATATCTGCAATATTCCCAACCGGAGCAGAAGATACACCTACATAACCCGGAATCCTGATAGGCCGTAATATGCCCGTTGTAACTTTCTTATAAAAGTCCATGGTAATATTGAAGTTGCGCAAGAATGTTGCATCGAAACCAACATTGGCCTGTGAAGTTTCTTCCCAACGCAGATCGGGGTTATCGAGTGATGTTGGCGCATATCCTGTTGTAATCACTCCGGAATTTCCAATAGTGTAATTGAATCCACCGGCAACGGTTGAAAGATATCCGAAATCACGGATGGCATCATTACCAACTACGCCATAACCACCTCTTAATTTAAATGTATTTATTACGTCTTTAAATGTCCAGAAATCTTCATTAGATACATTCCATCCCAATGAGAAAGATGGGAAATAACCATATTTATTATTCAATCCAAACCTGGTTGAACCATCACGACGTACTATACCTGTAAATAAATATTTACCCTGGTAATTATAATTCACACGTCCAAACAATGAACTTAATTTATGCTCTGTGAAATCATACGAACCCGATGTTCTGTCTGCCTGTGGAATGTCGAAGTTGAAAGAAGCATCTTCATAACTGGTAATGGGCAGGTTGAACAAAGTGACTGCAGATCCACCACCATTATTTTCAACATATGCTCCCTGGCCCAATAAAACACTGAAATCATGATCACCCAACTTTTTTGAATAGGTTATTGTGTTCTCAATATTCCAGTTAAATGTATTATTGTTGGCTTTTCCATAATTGTTTTTAAGAACCGTATTCGTAGAACTTAAGAAAAACACTGGGGTGAAATTCTGGTTACCCCAAAAAGCTAATTTTCCACCGGCAGAAGTTCTTACTTTGATGTCTTTTGTAATGGCAGCTTCCAAATAAGCATTTCCAATCAGATCATCAGACCAGTTATAACCTCCCAACCTGGTTTGAATATATGCCATTGGGTTAGTCATTTCCTGGCCAACTATGGAAGAAATTCCGTACGGATTTCCATTAGCATCTCTTATTACCGGGTTCACACTATAGGGTGCAGAGTTTGCAAGAACCGGATCTGTAACAATTAACGGTGTAATTGGATCAAGGTTAATTGCAGAACTTAACGGACCGCCGTATTCACTGTTTGTATTTCCCAGTCCTACACTTTTTTGATGAGAGTAACCCAGGGTTTGTCCAAATGTGAAAATATTGGAAATTTTATGAGTGGAATTTAAACGGATACTATGCCTTGTATAATTAGAAATATCAGTAGCAACAATTCCTTCCTGGTCCTGCAGACCAAATGAAAGGTAAAAAGTAGATCTTTCACTTCCACCACTTAAACTGATTTCGTGAGAGAACCTGCGGGCATCATTGTTAAAAATATGATCCTGCCAATCTGTTCCTTTACCTAAAACGCTCAGGTCGGGGAACATTACATCTCCACCACCACCAACAGATCTTTCATTTAGCAATGCACCATATTGTGTAGCATTTAAAAGATCCAACACTTTTGCCGGTTGTGAAATACCATAAAATCCATTATAGCTGACATTGATTTTTCCAGCCTTGCCTTTTTTGGTAGTCACCAAAATTACACCGGTAGCAGCCCTGGTTCCGTAAATAGCTGCAGATGTTGCATCTTTCAAAACTTCTATTGATTCTATATCAGATTGATTCAAATATCCAATAGCGCCAGCATCCACTATAACACCATCAACAACCCAAAGTGGATTGTTGCCACCGCCACCGAAAGTTGTAATACCTCTCACTCTGATGGTGGAAGGAGAACCTGGCTGACCAGAATTCTGTAAAATAGTTACACCAGAAACACGTCCCTGCAGAGCCTGTTCAATGCGGCCGTTAGGCACTTTCTCCAAATCTTTAGCCCTTACACTGGAAATAGCCCCTGTAACCAGGCTTTTTCTTTGTGTTCCATAACCTACCACCACAATTTGTTCGCCAATTGAAACTGCGGGTAATAATTGAATGTTAACTGAAGATTGATTGCCAATATTTACTTCCTTTTCTTCAAATCCAACATATGAAATAACCAGAATGGAATTGGGTTCTGCTTCAATGGTAAAGTCTCCATTACTATCTGTAGTGGTACCATTGGTTGTTCCTTTTACCACCACTGATGCGCCTGGCAGTGGTTGGCCAGTATCATCCGTAATTTTCCCGGTTATGGTTGCAAAAATGTCAATAGCCGGAGAGGTAATAACATCCGGATCAATATTTTTCCTTTTAACAATAATGGTATTTTCAGAAATAGTATAGGTTAATGGTTGTTCTTTAAAACAAAAACGAAGTACATCATCAACATTTGCTTTTTGGAAATTAACCGTTACTCTTTTAGCCTGCTTCAACACGTCATCAGCATAAAAAAATTGGTAACCGGTTTGCTTCCTTATTTCTTCAAAAACTTTTTGAAGGGTTATATTATTTTGATTTAAGGTTACTTTTTGTGCGTAACCCTTAGCACTTACCTGAAGGCAGGCAGTAATTAATAAAATCGTAGTGAGTTTCATAATCCGGAAGATTTTTTTATTAAAATCAACTTTGTAAAAACCCGATTTCAAATGAGCAGTTAAATACATAATTTATTTGTTTGTATAATTAATGAAGTCTGGCAATTGCCATTTTCCGCTGCAAACGGAACATGGCAGTACGTTTAGCTATAGTTAACCATCCCTGCCAGATGGATATATTGTTTTTTTAAATTTCATAGTTGATAAGCTTTAATGAGAAACGATTATTTTTTTTCCTTCAATTTTAAAATTGACTTCTCCTGTCAGCGTTAATAGTTCAAACATTTTAGATGCATTGGCATTACGTGGAAGCTGCCCTGTAAAAGGCTTATCAACGTAATCTTTATAGATAATGTCCACATCGTACCATCTTGACATTTGTCTTAGAATGGTTTTAAGATCAGCACTTTTAAATTGAAAACGACCATTCTTCCAGGCTACCGCTTCTTCTGTATCAGCATGTTCAATAACATTCAATTTTCCTTTTTTAGAGATACCTGCCTGTTGTCCGGGTTTTAAAATTTTATAAGATGGATTCTTTTGTATTTCCGGTAAGGATATTTTTACCCTTCCTTCCAGTAATGTAGTTTTAACGGCGTCTTCATCGTCATAAGCATTAACATTAAAATGAGTTCCCATCACTTCTATTTCTCCTGTATTTCCGGAAGCAGAAATAATTTTTACAATGAAAGGCATTTTCTGTCCCGATTCAGGTACAATGCCGGCAACTTCAAAATAGGCTTCGCCTTTAATTTCTACTTTTCTTTCCTTACCAATAAAGGCAACAGGGAAACGTATAGAGGATGCCGCATTTAGCCAGACTTTTGACCCATCCGATAAAGTCACATTATATTGACCACCCCGTGGTGTTGAAATAGTATTAAAAAAAGCCTCATCATTTTCTGAAACTTGTTTGCCATTTATAGTATACACCAATAAACCATTTCCTAATTTTTGAATTTTAATGTTACCCTGCTGGGTAATAGTACCGTCAGAGGCGCTATCCAGGATAACTGTGGATCCATCTGCTAATGTCAAAATAGCCTTATTTCCTCCGGGGGCAAGATCATTTTGAAGCAGAGGTTCAGCAGGGGGGTGTTTAACAATTTCCTTTCCTGGTAATTTATAGGAGATAATAAAATAGGCACTTACAGATATCAAGATCAAAATAATGGAAGCCGCAGCCATAATTTTCCAATTAGGACCGGATTTTCTTTTTATTAAGTGGTTGTTGATTTCAATGGTTTCCAGTAACCGGTTTTTGATCCTGCCAGACAACTGTTCTTCGGTAAGATCTTCGTTTAAATGAACTGTGTGGTCAATTTTGGAATTATACCATTCATCAAGCAGGTTTTTTTCTCCTGGAGTAATAGTGCCATTTTGAAACTTTTCAATCAGACCCAATATTTTTTCTGGAATGTGCATAGTTATATATAAGTGTGTTGGGAGCATGTGAATACCTATGCGCCACTAAATTTATTTTTCTGAGGAAGCAAAAAGAGGTGAAAAATTAAAAGAAGGATTGGAGAGACCTGGAAACCAGTTTTATTTGCTTGAGTGCTTTACCTATCTGGTGTTCAACTGTTCTTGGCGAGATGTTTAATTTTTGAGCAATTTGCTTTACAGGCATGCTTTCATTGCGGCTGTATTTAAATATAAGCTGGCATCTTTCAGGAAGCTTGTTAACCTCGCTTTCAACTGCTTCCAAAATGCGTTTATTATGAATTGCAGCTTCTATTGGCATTTCAACAACCAGAGGTTGATCATAAGCCATCATATATAAACGTTCTCTATGTTTCTTTTTTAATTTATCCAGCACCATGTATTTAACGGCTGTGGCTAAATAATTATCCAGTGATTCGATGGTGATTTTTTTTCTGTTTGCCCAGAGACTGGCAAACACATCATGAACAATATCTTCAGCAGTTTCTAATTCTTTTAACTTGCCATATGCTATTACAAATAGTTTTTTCCAATAGCGGTTATACAGTTCTGTAAAAGCATGTTCATCATTATTTGAGAGCAACACTAACAGCAACTTATTTTCGTATAGCTGATACTTTTTCATTTTTGGGCAATCGTAAATTCATCAAAAATTACGATAAACTTTAATAGTTATCGCTTTTCTTTTTCAATACAGGGTGATCGTCTGAATAATTTCAAGGCCTTACTATCCATAAAGTAAAAATATATATTCAGGTAAACTTAATAAGGCAAATTAAATGGATGGCAAGACAATAACCCTGATTTAAATCATAAATATTATTTCACTAGTCAGAACAACATGATATAAGCCAAGAATTACCGTAGGTACTGATTAAAGACAGTAACACCACTCAATTTGATGCTTTTACCTGCATAAATAACCATTCAAAAAGTTTTGGTTCTGCAAATGCAGGATCCCAACTGTTGTGATTGGCCTCCGGGTATAATGTAAACTTAACGTTGGCTTTCTCTTTTTTTAATGACTCAACCATTTTGTCAGAGTAAAAGGGGGGAACTACATCGTCCTTTGCTCCATGAAATATCCACCAGTTTACATTTTTCATTTGTTTAGCGGTTTTCGTATTTGCACCACCACAAATTGGAAAGGCTGCGGCAAACAAACCGGGATTACGATAAACCAATTCAAAAGTTCCCATACCACCCATCGATAACCCACCAACATATACTTGTTCTTTATTGACAGGATAAGTTCCCAATACATATCCAACCAGCTGGGTTAACAATTCCATATAACGGGTTGGTTGTTCATCTTTCACAAAATGAAAGACCCTCCTATTTTCATCATGCAATCTCAATACATTGCTCCAGTAACTGTTTGAGCTGCATTGTGGAAAAACAACGATTGCCGGATATTTATTCCGGATAGAATCTCTCAAAAACATTTTGGCGCCATGTACCATTTGCTTTTCATTATCATTACCTCTCTCGCCTGCGCCATGTAAAAAAAATACGACCGGGTATTTTTTTGTATGATCATAGTTATCTGGCAACAATAACCGGTAGGGTAACGTATCACCACCCTGCACCAACCATTTTTTTTGGAATAATGAAAGGTCCTGGGCAGAAACCAGGAGCGAAAGTGAAAGGAAGAATATAAAAGAAAAAGTTTTTTTCAGCATAGGTTACTTTTTTTATTAATAACTGCCTCTGTAAAGGTTGTCAATGCGATTATTGATCGTTTTTTTTAAGGGTATCTGTAAACCATTTGTCTCTTCAAGCCATTTAAATAAATCATTTTTCAGTTCCAGGCCAATTTGCCGATAACTGGTATCGCGAATAAGATTATTCATTTCATAAGGGTCATTTTGCAAATCAAACAATTCATTAATGTCCCATACGCCATTGTAATAAATGTATTTGTACCTGTCTGATCGGACTGCAAAAGTTGTAGGCGTTTGGGGGAAAGACGATTCCCAATAATATTCATAAAAAACTTTATCTCTTTGCCATCCATTTGCATTTCCCTTTAAAAGGTTTGAAAACGAATAGCCCTGCATTTGATTTGGTTTAGAAATGCCACCAAGTTCAAGAAAAGTTGGTGCTATATCAACATTCATCACCACTTTGTCTACCACCGAATTGGGTTTTATCATTCCTGGTGCCCAGACAAGCATCGGTACCCTCATGCTTTCTTCATAAGCATGGCGTTTATCAATCAAACCATGTTCGCCAAAAGAAAACCCATTATCGCCCATATAAACAACCATGGTGTTTTGTTCAAGACCTTCAGCCTTAACCCAATCCAATACTTTTTCAACACTTTCATCTACCGCCTGCAATGTTTCAAGATATAAGTGATAAAATTTATCAAAGGGTATTTGGCCGTGATACATATAATCCACACCATGCCAGCTGTATCGCTGCTTACGAACCCAGGTTGGAATATCGCTGTAATTTACTTTAGATTGGGGAGCGGTAGGAGTACCATAATATTTACTGCTATCCGTTGCCGTTAGGTACATACTGGGAGGCGTTATGATTGGTAAGGCTGTATACTTTCCTTTATGCCTTTCAGCTGGTTCAAATTCAGCATGAACACCTTTGTGTGATAAATAAACAAAGAATGGTTTGTTTTTCTTTCTGTTGTTCATCCATTCAATGGCGTTATTTGTAAGAAGGTCTGTAACATAACTGCCCTCGGCTTGTGGAACCACTTTCCCATTGATGTTGAAAACCGGGTTTAGATAAACACCCTGACCGCGAAAACTTAACCAATGATCAAAACCGGGCTGAGGTTGGTCATCTGTATTACCCATATGCCATTTACCAAAAAAGGCGGTTTGGTAACCTTTATCCTGCATGTATTTTGGGAAAAAAACAAGATTGGCTGGCAGCGGTGCATCATTGTCAACCACTGTATGACTATGGGCATACTGGCCAGTTAAGATTGATGCACGACTGGGAGAGCAAAGTGCTGTTGACACAAATGCATTTTTAACATGTGCGCCTTCTTTTGCCATCCGGTCCATGCCAGGTGTTTGCAATCCCTGTATCTTATTCATGAAACCCATGGCATCATAACGGTGATCATCAGACAAAATAAAAATGATGTTCATTTGTTTCTGTTGTGCACCCAACACACTGGTCAAAAACATTGCGATTGTAATAATCAATGAACTTTTCATGTGCATGTATTTTAGCCTGGTAATTTGTCAATGCAATCTAAAGAATGAATTGTTTTTATCAATACATTATTGCCGGGAAAGCCTGATCAAAAACCCACCACCTGGCGCCATATTAATTTTCAATTGTTCGTTATGCTTAACCGTTTGTTCAACAATTGTATAATCGCTTCCATATGAATGTGCATTTAATCCATCTCTGCAAATGGTGGCTGAATAATTTTTATTTTCAATCATATCAAGCGTCAAAGTAATTTCTCTTGGTGCTTCATTGTTCATTCCGGCAATAAACCAGTCGTTATCTTTTTTCCTGGCTGTAATAATATATTCACCAATTTTCCCCTGCAAAATTTTTGTATCATCCCATGTTGTTGGAATGGAGCCCAGTAAATTCATAAAAGCAGGTTCTTTAACACCCTGGCTCGGATTGCCGCTAAATATTTGCAGCGGACTATCATAAACCGCGAACATGGCCAATTGGTGACAGCGTGTACCCATGCTCATAGGATTTTTTGCAATGGATCTGAACTGGTCTTTTTGCGCATTCAAAAGCAATCCGGGTTCATAGTCTAATGGTCCTGCAAGCATACGCGTAAAGGCAATGGCCACATTATGTTCAGGTGTTGCCAAATCGCTCCAGATATTCCATTCGGCTCCTAACACACCTTCATGTGTAACAACATTGGGCCAGGTTCGATTAAATCCTTTAGGTGGAAAAGCACCATGAAACATTACGGTGATTTTATGATTTGCACATGCTTCAGCAATCCGGTGATAAAAATTAACCATCTTCTGATCATCGCGGTCCATAAAATCCGTCATAATACTTTGCACACCCCATTTATTAAATTGTTGCAATGCGCTGTCCAGTTGTTTATCGAGTGTGGAACAAAGCGTCCATAACATCAGACGCACATTATTCTTCTTAGCATAATCTGATAATGTATCCATATTGATGTTTGGATTTATATCAAACAGGTCCTTATAATTACTCCATCCTGCATCAAGCATGATTTGGTTAAATCCAAATTTTTTTGCAAAATCAATATAAAATTTATAGGTGTCCGTATTGATTCCTGCAACAAAGGGCACATTGAATAAACTGATTCCGTTGATCCATTCATCGGTTCCTTTTCCGGTTTTTACCCATGATGCATCTTTGATTTTGGAGGGGTCACTTAATAAATAAACCAAATCATTAGCCGGCAAGTCAATATCGTTTTTTGCCACCATCACTACCCGCCAGGGCAACATGCGTGTGCCTTTTATCCTGGCAATATAATTGGCTCTTTGTTCCACGATCAATTGTGGAAATTCGCCTTCTGTCATTTTTTCTTTTGCAGGATAAGGGGCAAATACCCCTGACAAATTTCCATTGTTTTGTTTCAAAAACATTCCCGGGTATTCATACAGGTTAGCATCCGTTATTCCAAGATGATAACCATTATTCAGCGATACCACAACAGGGGCATAAGTAATCAGTGTATCCGGCAATAAATGCAGCGCGATTTTCTTATACTGACCTTCAAAACTGGTATGAAAAATATCCCGGTCGTTTTGTTTTTCAATATGAGGATACCAGATTTGCGGTGGTGCTTCAAAACTAAAATCAACCGTTTCATTTTTAATCAGAATAGAATCCCTGAAACCAGTGCCAATTCTATAAGCCATGCCATTATTGAACAAACGAAATTCAATGCTGAATGGTTGTTTGAATGTTAGGGCGAGTTGGTTATACTGATTATCAATATTCTTTCGCCTGTATGGCACGGGCACTGCGACTATTTCTGATGTATTGCTGTATTTGCGTTTTTTTACAGAAAGGTTATTCGATAGTTTAGGACCATTTAAAAGTTCCAGGTCAATGCCGTTATTGGTTTGTAAAATATTTTTCCCTGCATATAGAACATAGGTCAACTTTTCTTTTGCTCTCACCTCTAATTGCAAACTTGAATCCGGTGAGTACAAAATAAAAGACTCCTGCGAAATGCTACTGGAAAATATCATCAAACCAAAACATACAGCAAGTAAACACTTCATGAAACTGGTACTTTGAAAAAATTAATTGCTATTTTACCCATTGAATCCTGGATTGTTTAACATCCTGTGAATTAGTTCCGATCATGATCATAAACTCGCCAGGTTCCCAATCATAATTAAGATCATAATTATAAAATTTTAAATCTTCCGGGGTAATTTCAAAACGCACTGTTTTTGTTTCCCCTGCCTTCAACTCAATTTTCTGAAATCCTTTTAATTCTTTGACCGGCCTGGTTACGCTGCCAACAATGTCGCGGATATATAATTGCACAACTTCTTTTCCATCCATGTTGCCACTATTGGTAACATCAACACTGGCTGTGAGGGTTTGATTGCCGGTAAGATTTGAGCTGCTTAATTTCAATTCGCCATAAGTGAATTTTGTATAACTCAATCCATATCCAAATGGATAAAGCGGGTCGTTTGAAACATCCAGGTAATTGCTGCGAAATTTTTGGAACCATTTTCCTTCAGGCAATGGACGGCCGGTGTTTTTATGTGCATAGTAAATAGGCACCTGTCCTACATTTTGCGGAAAAGTTGCTGTCAATTTGCCGGAAGGATTAACATCGCCAAATAATACATCAGCCACTGCATAGCCCGCTTCGCTTCCACCAAACCATACATTTAAAATAGCGGGTACATTATTTTGTTCCCAGCTTAGTGCCAAAGGACGACCGGTAAATAATACAAGTACTACAGGTTTACCTGTTTTTAAAAGTGCATCTAACAATCTTCTCTGCACTTCCGGTACTTCAATGTTGGTGCGGCTACTTGCTTCACCACTCATTTCTGCCGCCTCACCACCGGCAAAAACAATAACATCAGCCTGGCCCGCAATATTCAATGCTTCATCCATTAATTCTTTTTCCGTACGGTTATCCCGGTTTAATGTTTTACCAAACATGGTGGAATGTTGTTCCAATACACTGTCTTCAGTAAGGTTTGAACCTTTGGCATATAATATTTTTGCATTGTTACCCAGCACTTCTTTTATACCGGTAATAACTGATGTGGCTTTGGAAAAATTTGCAGCCACACTCCAGGTGCCCGGCATATTTTCTTTGGCATCTGCCA